>CAZONP010000083.1:0-9359 GCA_964581155.1 uncultured Candidimonas sp.
CCGCCTTCATCACGTTGTGCGAATGCGTGTTCTTCAAGGAAAAAGTCAGTCTTACCGAATGGACGATACTGGCGCTGGTCACGGTTGGACTGGTTCTGGTCACGCCGTCGTTCGACTTGCGCGACCAGGCAACCATAGGGCTTGCCTGGTCCGTGCTATCGGGGCTGGCGTTCGCCATCTTCACCTTGATCAACCGACGGGCCGCCGCGCATATACCCGCCCAACAAGTGGCATGCTGGGAGAACCTTTTCGTGGCCATTCTGACCCTGCCCTTTGCATTGCCGTCGGTCGCCCAGCTGGACGCCGTCAACTGGTTATGGCTTGCGCTGCTCGGCGTATTTTGCACCGCGCTGTCACATTATTTGCTGGTATCAAGCCTGATGACGCTAAAAGCGCGTAGCGCCGGTATCGTTATCGCCCTGGAACCCGTGTATGCCATTGTCTTTGCCGCGATACTGTTCGCCCAATACCCCAGCGGCCGCGCCTTGCTTGGCGGCGCACTGATGATAGGCGCCATCGTGTGGTCCGGCATGCGCCGGACCACCGACAAACCCGCAAAAAGAGCTACGTCCGCTCAATGATCGTGGCAATTGCCTGGCCGACGTCGCTGGTGCTGGCGCTACCTTGCAGATCAGGCGTGCGCGGGCCGTGCTCCAGGACTGTCTCGATTGCGTCTACCACCTCTTGCGCTGCCTGTGGGTAGCCCAGGAAGTCGAGCATCATCGCGCCGCTCCAGATTTGTCCCACGGGATTGGCAATGCCTTTCCCGTAGATGTCCGGTGCGGAACCGTGCACCGGCTCAAACAATGACGGGAAGTGGCGTTCGGGATTCAGATTGGCCGATGGCGCGATGCCGATGGTGCCAGTGCATGCCGGCCCCAGATCGGACAAGATATCGCCAAACAAATTAGACGCCACGACAACATCGAACCAGTCCGGATGCTGCACGAAATGCGCGCACAGGATGTCGATATGGTATTTGTCCCAGCGAACGTCCGGATACTGCGTTGCCATGTCGGCCACTCGCTCGTCCCACCATGGCATGGAAATGGATATGCCATTGGACTTCGTGGCCGCAGTCAGGTGCTTCCCGCGCTTTTGCGCCAGCTCGAAAGCAAATTTCAGTACCCGCTCCGCCCCGATACGGGTGAAGACGCTTTCCTGGATGACGATCTCGCGTTGCGTACCCTCGAAGAGGCGGCCTCCGCTATTTGAGTATTCGCCTTCCGTGTTCTCGCGCACGATGTAGAAGTCAATGTCGCCAGGCTGGCGACCGGCGAGCGGCGACTTTACACCCGGCATCAGACGCACTGGCCGCAAATTGATGTACTGGTCGAACTCGCGACGGAACTTGAATAACGATTCCCACAGGGCAACGTGATCCGGGACCGCATCGGGCCAGCCGATGGCACCGAAGAAAATCGCCTCGTGCCCGCCTATCCGGCTTTTCCAGTCGGCAGGCATCATGCGTCCGTGCTTGGCGTAGTAGTCGCAGCTCCAGTCGAGCATGTCCCATTCGAACTGAATGCCATGCCGAAGCGCCACGGCGTCCAACACACGCAAGCCCTCGGGCATCACTTCCTTGCCGATGCCGTCTCCGGCGATGACAGCGATTCTATGGCTTTTTGACACGTTGCTTCCCTACGATGATGGTGATGGATGTGAAAATAATTAGTAACCGCGACCGCGCGCCACCATTCCCGAAACAGGTTCGCCGCGCTCCAGCGCATCGACCTTGCACATGACTTGTTCGATGGTGTCGCGCCTTACTGTGATGGCTGCGATATGCGGCGTTATTTTCACATTCGGATGCCGCCAATACGGGTGGTCGGGAGGCAAGGGCTCTTGGCGGAATACATCGAGCAGCGCACCCTGCAAATGACCAGTATCGATCAGGGCCAGCAAGTCATCGTCGACGACATGCGCGCCGCGCGCCACATTGATCAGATAGCCGCCATGCGTGAGCAAGCCCAAATGGTGCCGATCAAGGATATCGCGGGTGGCGCCGGTAAGCGGCAGGACGTTGACCAGCACGCGGGTGCGTGCCAGAAACGCGGAAAATTCATCGCCCCTGTACGTCTTTACGCCGGGCACGTCACCACCGGACCGCGACCAACCCGCAGTTGGATACCCACGCTGCGCCACCGCCTGAGCGACTTCACGACCGATGGCTCCCAAGCCCATCACGCCTACGGGCCATTCCCGGTAGTCGATTGCCGGCGCCGGCGTCCATTGCCCAGCTTGCTGCGCGGCGCGGTAGGCGTCAAAACCACGCGATACGTCAGCCAGCCCATGGACCACGTATTCGGCCATTTGCGCAGCCATTCCGGCGTCCTCCAGACGGATCACGGGCAAATCCGCAGGCAGGTCGGGCATTGCCAACAGACGGTCGACGCCCGCCCCCAGGTTGAAAACCGCTTTCAGGCACTGTTCATGGGCGAACAAGGCGGCTGGCGGCGACCAGACGATGGCATAGTCGGCGTCCACGCCAGCGTGACCAGGTGCATACCCAATGAACTCAATGGACGGATGCGTGGACGCGAACGCGCTGCGCCACGCTTGCGTGTCTTCCTGCGTGCCTGCTGCAACAATGATTCTTGGCGACATGGTTTACTTGCGTCCGACCAACGAACCGAGCACGCCTCGCATTAGCTGCGTTGCGGTACGCCTGACCATGCTCTTGGCCACGGACTGAACGATGCCATCGCGGCGGCCGCCGCGCGGCCCTGTGGACCCAAAAAGAAAGTCGCTGACCGTCCCCATGACGCCGCCACCTTCGCCGGCCGGGGCTCCGGCCTGCTTCGCCTGCTCCGCGACCAGGGCTTCGGTGCGCTTGAGCAAGATCTCGCTGGCGGATTCACGGTCGTGCAGTTTGTCGTACTTCCCCCCTAGCAGCGATCCCGCCCGTATGGCTTGCCGCTCCGCCTCGGTCGCCGGCCCTATCCGGCTGCCTGGCGCAAGCATCCAGACCCGCTCGGTGATGGTGGGCCGTCCTTTTTCGTCCAGCATGGAAACCAGGGCCTCGCCCACGCCCAGCTCCGTGATGGCCGCCTCGATATTGAGTGCGGGGTTCGGACGCATAGTTTGGGCAGCGGTTTTCACTGCCTTCTGGTCACGCGGGGTGAACGCCCGCAACGCATGCTGTATTCGGTTGCCCAATTGCCCGAGCACCGTATCTGGAATATCCAATGGATTCTGTGTGACAAAATAAATACCGACGCCCTTGGAACGCACCAGACGTACGACTTGCTCAATTTTTTCCAGCAACGCACGCGGCGCATCGTTGAAAAGCAAATGCGCCTCGTCAAAGAAGAAGACGAACTTTGGTTTTTCCGGATCGCCGATTTCCGGGAGCGCTTCGTACAGTTCAGCGAGCATCCACAAGAGGAAAGCCGCATAGAGGCGCGGCGCCTGCATGAGCTTGTCGGCGGCGAGAACGTTAATAATGCCTTGCCCCTTCTCGTTGACTCTGATCAAGTCAAAGATATCGAGCATGGGCTCGCCGAAGAACTGTTCGGCGCCTTGCGTCTCCAGGCGCAACAGACTGCGCTGTATGGCGCCGATGGACGCGGATGACACATTGCCATAGCGCGTGCGCAGCTCAGAGGCGCGGTCCGCCACGTTCTGCAGCATGGCGCGCAGGTCTTTCATGTCGAGCAGCAACAAGCCTTCATCGTCGGCCACCTTGAACACCAGGCTGAGCACACCTTCCTGGGTGTCGTTAAGTTCCAGCATGCGTGCCAGCAGTAGCGGACCCATGTCGGAAACCGTGGCGCGGATGGGATGCCCCTGCTCGCCGAAGATGTCCCACAAAACCACGGGGCTGCCTCCCCAGACTGGTTCGGGCAATCCCAGGCTGTCCAGTCGCTTGGCAAGTTTTGGCGTTGACTCACCCGCCTGGGATACACCGGTAAGGTCCCCTTTCACGTCGGCCAGAAAGACCGGCGTACCCATGCGCGAAAAAGCTTCAGCCATGAGTTGCAGGCTTACCGTCTTGCCAGTTCCGGTTGCTCCGGTGATACAACCATGGCGATTGGCCAACTGGGGTAACAGCAACAATTCCACACTGGAGTTCTTGGCAATAACAGGCGCGTTCGTCATATTTTTTCCATTTCGCATAAGAGCTTAAAGATTGCCCGAGTGTAATTCGATGCTCTTTGCTCTGCACGCGTTAAAATCCCCTTCTTTATCTTGAATAGTTGACACATTTATGGCCGGTCATAGTAAATGGGCGAATATCCAGCACCGCAAGGGACGCCAAGATGCCAAACGGGGCAAACTCTGGACAAAAATCATTCGTGAGATCACCGTCGCCGCACGCGCGGGCGGTCCCGATCCCGATGCCAACCCCAGTCTGCGCATGGCCTGGGACAAAGGCATGGCGGCCAATATGCCGAAGGAAAACATTCAACGCGCCATTCAGCGCGGTGCGGGCGGCATCGATGGCGCCGACTATGAACAGATACGCTACGAAGGCTACGGCGTGAACGGTGCTGCCGTCATCGTGGACTGTATGACCGACAATCGTATCCGCACCGTCGCCGACGTACGTCACGCATTCACCAAGCATGGAGGCAACCTGGGCCAGGAAGGCTCGGTGGCATTCATGTTCAAGCACTGCGGCCAGTTCTTGTTCGCACCGGGCACGTCCGAGGAAGCCGTGATGGAAGTGGGACTTGACGCCGGCGCTGAAGACATCCTGACGGATGAAGACGGAATGATCGAGGTTTTGTGCGCTGTCGCCGACTATCCTGCGGTCAAGGCGGCTTTTGAAAAAGCCGATCTAAAACCCGAAGTGCAGGATGTCGTTATGAAGGCCCTGACTGAAACCGAACTGACTGGAGACGACGCGGTAAAGATGCAGAAGATGCTGGACGTGCTCGAAGGCCTGGACGATGTTCAAGAAGTGTATACCACCGCCGTCCTCGACGAATCCGCGTGAGCGCCACGCGCGCTCCTGTTATTAACCGTGTCCTACTGTACTGAAAGCAGACTATGAAACTAATGGTAATTGGCGGTGGCGGTCGTGAACACGCCTTGGCGTGGCGTTTGGCACAGTCGCCACGGGTCGTGAAAGTATTCGTTGCGCCCGGCAATGGCGGGACGGCGCTGTCGGAGCACCTGCACAATGTGTCGCTGGACACGGTGGACGAACTCGTTGCCTTTGCGCAGAATGAGAAGATCGCATTCACCGTAGTAGGGCCCGAAGCGCCGCTGGCTGCTGGCGTGGTCGACGCGTTCCAGGCGGCCGGCTTGAAAATTTTTGGACCCACCCAGGCCGCAGCCCAGCTGGAAAGTTCGAAAGACTACGCCAAAGCGTTCATGGTCCGCCACCATATTCCCACGGCTGCGTACCAAACCTTCACCGATCCCGCGCTTGCGAAGGCATACATTGCCGAACAAGGGGCGCCCATCGTCGTCAAGGCCGATGGCCTTGCGGCCGGAAAAGGCGTTGTCGTTGCCGCCACAGTGGACGAGGCTCAGCAGGCCATCGACATGATGCTTGGCGACGGCTCGTTCGGCGCGGCCGGAGCGCGGGTTGTCGTCGAAGAGTGCCTGGTCGGCGAAGAGGCAAGCTTCATCGTCATGTGCGACGGACAGCATGTGCTGGCCCTGGCCACCAGCCAGGACCACAAGCGCCTGAAAGACGGCGACCAGGGGCCGAACACCGGCGGCATGGGGGCCTATTCGCCCGCGCCCGTCATTAGCCCCGCACTGCATAACCGCATCATGCGCGAAGTCATTCATCCCACCATCGCCGGCATGGCTCGCGACGGCATCCCCTACACCGGCTTTCTCTATGCCGGCTTGATGATAGGCGACGGTAGCGACGCCAGCCGCAGCTTGAAGGTTCTGGAATTCAACTGCCGCATGGGGGACCCTGAAACGCAACCCATCGTGATGCGCATAAAGAATGATCTTGCCCAGGTGTTCGAACTGGCCGTCGCCGGCCGTCTGGACGAAGCCGAGATCGACTGGGACCGCCGTACGGCGTTGGGTGTTGTGCTGGCTGCCCACAATTATCCGGGCACGCCACGCACGGGGGACGTAATCAGCCGCCTGCCCCACACTAACGACGAATGTATGGTGTTCCATGCCGGGACGATCCTGGATAATGGCGTATTGAAAACATCCGGCGGCAGAGTGCTTTGCATCACCGTGCTGGCAGATTCAGTGAAACGTGCACAGGCCGCAGCGTATGCTGCCATTACGCAGACTCACTTCGACGGCCAGCAATACCGCAACGACATTGGATGGCGCGCCATCCTCAAGCCATGACCGTACCCATCGCCAACGCCTACGACTATTTTCTGGACCTCCAAACGCGCATCGTGCAGGCGCTCGAAGAGGCGGACGGAAGTCGCTTCGAAGCCGACCAGTGGGCGCGTCCCGAAGGCGGCGGCGGCGTGTCGCGGTATCTGGAAAACGGACGACTGCTTGAACGCGGCGGTGTGCTGTTCAGCCATGTACAAGGCAAATCGTTGCCGCCGTCGGCCAGCGCGCACCGCCCCGAACTTGCCGGCCGCACATGGGAAGCAATGGGCGTGTCCCTGGTGCTGCACCCGCGGAATCCATTTATTCCCACGGTTCACATGAACGTGCGCCTTTTCGTGGCGCACGCCGCCCATTCCACCGAAGAAGACGTATTCTGGTTCGGCGGCGGCCTGGATCTGACGCCCTACTACCCTTACGAAGAAGATGTGCGTCATTTTCACGCAGCGTGCCGCGATGCCCTTGCAGCCTTCGGCGATGACAAATATCCGGCATACAAGACGTGGTGCGACCAATACTTTTATCTTAAGCACCGCGATGAAACTCGCGGCGTGGGCGGGCTGTTCTTCGACGACTTGAACGAGCAGGGATTCGACCACAGTTTCGCCCTTACCCGATCGGTGGGCAACTGTTTCCTGGATGCCTACCTGCCAATCGTTCAGCGCCGGCGGCTCACGCCCTACACGGAAGCGCACCGCGACTTCCAATCTTATCGGCGCGGACGCTATGTGGAATTCAACCTGGTCTTTGATCGCGGCACGTTATTCGGCCTGCAGTCAGGCGGTCGCACGGAATCCATTCTGCTTTCCATGCCGCCTCAGGCAACATGGCGCTATAACTGGACACCGGAAACTGACAGCCCCGAAGCCGCGCTAGCCGCTTACCTGAAACCCCGCGAATGGCTGTAACGAAGACTATTGGCCTATTGGGCGGCAGCTTCGACCCTGTGCATCGGGCTCATATCGATCTTGCCGATACGGCATGGCGCGCCCTGGAGCTGGACGAAGTGCAATTGGTCCCCGCAGCTGACCCCTGGCAACGCCGCCCTCTGTGCGCGACGGGCGAGCAACGCCTGGCCATGCTGGACATTGCCATACGCGGGCGGCCCCATTTGCGTGTCAATCCAATCGAGATACAGCGCGGCGGCAAAACCTATACCATCGATACGCTGCGGCAACTTCCGGGCACCGCAGCCTATTACTGGATACTTGGCGCCGACCAACTGCAGAATTTCTGCTCCTGGCACGCATGGCGCGAAATCACCGGCTTGGTCACCCTGGCCGTTGCGCAACGGCCGGGTTCGCCTCTTGCTGTCCCCCAGGCCCTATTGTCGGAGTTGAACACGCGCGGACGCAGCCTGATCGAGCTGCCTTTCGAACCCACACCCATATCGGCAAGCCAAATCCGTCACCGCATTGCCGCCTTGGAGTCGACTGAAGGCTTGCTGGATGTTGCAGTAGCGCAATATATTGAACAAAACGGGCTCTATCGAGCCCCTATAGTCTAACGTCTCACGGTATAGTTCACCCATGGAAATTCAAAAACTGCAACGCCTTGTTATTGACGCCCTTGAAGACGTCAAAGCGCAGGACATCAAAATCTTCAATACCACACACATTACCGGCTTGTTTGATCGCGTAGTCATTGCCACTGGCTCGTCCAATCGGCAAACACGCAGCCTGGCTTCCAGCGTGGCCGACAGCGCTCGCGAACACAAGATCCCCATCGTCGCCTACGAAGGCGTGGACACCGGCGAATGGGTGCTTGTCGACCTGGGCGATATCGTCATTCATTGCATGACCCCCGCTATTCGCATGTATTACAACCTGGAAGAAATCTGGGGCGGCAAGCCCGTGCATGTCAAGCTGCTGCCGCAATCCATGCAACCCACCATACCAGAGTCGTTCAGCTACGACGACGAGTAAAACCGGGCGGCCCGCATGAAGTTGATCGTGATCGCGGTGGGCCAACGCATGCCGGACTGGGTGGAAATCGCCTGGCGCGACTACGCCAAACGCTTGCCCTTGGACTGCGCCTTGGAACTACGCGAGGTCAAGCCGGAGCCACGCACATCGGGCAAAACCGCCAACCAAATGATGCACGCTGAAGCAAAACGGATAGAAGCGGCTATACCCGCCGGCGCCTATCGCATTGCACTGGACGAACACGGGCAAGACATTGGCACTGCCGCGTTGGCGAATCGTCTGGAAAGCTGGCGCGGAATTGGACAAGACATTGTTTTCCTTATTGGCGGCCCGGACGGCCTGGACGCCGACTTGAAGCAAAGTTGCAAGAGCCTGCTACGCCTTTCCTCGCTGACCTTGCCACACCCAATGGTTCGCGTGGTGCTTGCCGAGCAGTTGTACCGCGCCTGGGCTATCATGACCGGTCATCCCTACCACCGCGCCTGACCGCGCCAACCAACTACCAAGCCTGCCATGACCAAACGCCGCACTAAAATCGTCGCGACCCTTGGTCCGGCCAGTTCCAGCGCCGAAACCATTGAACAATTGATTTTGGCTGGAATGGACGTTGCCCGCCTTAATTTTTCCCATGGCGAACCGGAGGACCACCGAAAACGCGTGGAACTGGTGCGCCGTCTCTCGGAGAAACACGGTCGGTTTGTGGCCATCATGGGCGATTTGCAGGGTCCGAAGATCCGCATCGCGCGCTTCAAAGACACCAAGGTAAACCTCAAGGCCGGGCAAAGCTTTTCGCTTTCCATTCAACATCCGCCGGAAGAGGGAGACGAATCGATCGTGGGAATCGACTACCCCAGTCTGGTGCAAGACTGCCACCCCGGAGACGAGCTGCTCCTGGATGACGGACGGGTGGTCTTGATGGTGGAATCGGTAGACGAAAATACGGTGCGCACGGTCGTCACCGTAGGCGGACAGCTATCCAACAACAAAGGCATAAACCGCCGCGGCGGCGGCATTTCCGCCCCAAGCCTTACCGACAAGGACCGCGAAGACATCAAGCTTGCCGCCGAATTGGAAATGGACTATGTGGCTGTTTCCTTTCCGCGTTACGGCAGCGACATCATGGAAGCACGCAAGCTGGTCGAGGCCGCAGGCAGTCGGGCC
>CAZONP010000084.1:0-9242 GCA_964581155.1 uncultured Candidimonas sp.
CGGCCCCGCCGCTGCTAACCGCCTCAGTACCGGATCTTCTTCAGCAGCGCCGTCGTCGACCGCTGGAACTCGAACGGAATGGCCACCGCCCTTCCCCCCCAGCCCTTAACGCTGGCCGTCTCCGGCAGAGTCTCCATATCGTAGTCGCCGCCCTTCACAATAACGTCCGGACGCAACTCCTCGATCAGTGCCTGCGGCGTATCTTCGTGGAAATAGGTCACCGCCGTCACGCACCCCAGCGCCGCCAGCAACGCCGCGCGGTCTTCCTCCGAATTCAGCGGCCTGTCGGCGCCCTTACCCAGCCGGCGCACCGACGCATCGGTATTGATCGCCACAATCAACGTCGCCCCCAACTGCGCCGCCGCGTCCAGATAAGTAACGTGGCCACGATGCAGAATATCGAACACACCGTTGGTGAAAATGAGCGGGCGCGGCAAGGCGCCTGCCTCCACCGCCGCCGCGCAAGCCTCGCGCGTCAGTATCTTGGCTTCGAAACGGGCGGCAGCCATGGGCGTCAGGCGGGTGCCATGCTCTTGACGAGCTCCTTGCGGTAACGATTCAAGTCCTGCACCGTGTTGAACGTGTTGTCCATAAGCAGCGACATATTGTGCAGAATGCGCGAGCTGACCTTGGTTTCCCAGACCTTGTCGAATTCGATCTGGTTGTCGAGCCAATTTTCCAGCCAGCCGGGCGATGGCAGCTTGGATTGCACGGTGTCTTGCGGGAACATGTCTTTGTTCACGTGAAGATTGGTCGGGTGCAAAGCCTGCGGCGTACGATGCGCCGACGCCATCAGCACACCGATCTTGGCGAAGGCAAGACGCGCGCTGGCGCCCGATGCCTGGTCTTGGTGACCCAGTGCCCGCTTCATATAGCGCAAGTACGCGCCCGCATGGCGGGCCTCATCTTGGGCAATGATCTTGTAGATCGCCTGAATGACGGGTTCGGTATGCCAGTCGGCGGCACGGCGATACCAGTGGTTCAGGCGCACTTCGCCGCAGAAGTGCAGCATGAGCGTTTCCATGGCGGGTGCGGGATCGAATTCGAACCGGACCTTGTCGAGCTCGGCCTCGGTCGGCACAAGCTCGGGACGAAAGCGGCGCAGGTATTCCATGAGTGCCAGCGAATGCTTCTGCTCCTCGAAGAACCAGATCGACATGAAAGCCGAAAAGTCACTGTCTTCGCGGTTGTCGCGCAGGAACATTTCCGTGGCCGGCAACGCCGCCCACTCGGTGATGGCATTCATCTTTATTGTGTACGCCTGTTCGTCCGTCAGCTTGCTGGCGTCGTACTCATCCCACGGAATATCAGTGCCCATGTTCCAGCGCACGGCTTCCATGGATTTGAACAATTCAGGATAAAGCATAGGGTCTCTCTTAAAGATGTCGGTTCAGCGCCCAGATCGCTACGCCCAGGGCCACAGCCACAATGGCGGCAAGTGTTGTGAGTAGGCGATTGGTTTGCTGCTGGGCGTAACGCAAACGTTTAAGTTCCAAGTTTAACTCAGGCCCTGTATCGGGGCGGTTTAGCGAGGTGTAAACAAGTCGCGGGATTTGTGGAAGAATCTGGGCCCACTGGCCGGCTTCTTTTTCGAGACGCTGGCGCAGGCCCGTCAAGCCAATGCGTTCATGCATCCATTTTTCCAGATATGGCTTGGCGGTTTGCCAGAGGTCAAGATTCGGGTCGAGTTCGCGGCCCATGCCTTCCACATTCAACAGCGTCTTCTGCAACAGCACGAGCTGCGGCTGAATTTCAACATTGAATCGACGCGAGGTCTGGAACAGGCGCAGCAATACCTGCCCAAGCGAAATCTCTGATAGCGGCCGATCGAAATACGGCTCGCAGACCGCCCGCACAGCGCCTTCCAGATCCTCTTCGCGCGTCGTAGCCGGCACCCAGCCCGACTCGATATGCAATTGCGCAACACGGCGATAGTCCCGCTGGAAAAAGGCCAGGAAGTTTTGGGCGAGATAATTCTTGTCGAACTCGGACAAGGAGCCGACGATGCCGAAATCCAGGGCGATGTAGCGGCCTAGCGACTTGGGGTTGTCGGACACATAAATATTGCCGGGATGCATGTCGGCATGGAAAAAGCCGTCGGCGAACACCTGCGTGAAAAAGATCTCGACGCCCGTGCGAGCCAGCTGCTTCAGGTCGATGTCGGCGTCTTTCAGACGTTCGATATGACTGACGGGAATGCCGCGCATGCGTTCCATGGTGAAGACCGTCGTCGCGCAATATTCCCATATGACCTCGGGCACCATAAGCAGATTGCCGCGCCCGGATTCAGGGCTGAAGTTGCGCCTTAACTGGCTGCAATTGGAGGCCTCGCGGATCAGGTCAAGTTCATCGTGAAGGTAAACATCAAACTCGGCAACCACTTGCCGCGGCTTGAGCCGGCGCGCATCGGCCGCCAGCCGCTCGACGAAAGTCGCCAGGGTACGCAACAGGGCCAGATCTTTTTCAATGATCTCGCGCATGCCGGGGCGTAATACCTTGACGGCAACCTCGCGGCCGTCGTGCAGCACGGCAAAGTGCACCTGCGCGATCGATGCCGATGCGACTGGATCGACGTCGAACTGTTTGAACAACGTATGTGGCGAGGCGCCCAGCGCAACTTCGATCAAGGCTGCCGACTGGTCGGATGGAAAGGGCGGTACCCTGTCCTGCAACAGAGCAAGCTCGATGGCGACGTCCAGCGGAATAAGGTCGCGTCGTGTCGATAAGACTTGGCCGAACTTGACAAAAATAGGCCCAAGCGACTCCAGCGCCAGGCGCAGCCTGACCCCGCGCTCCAGCTTGGGCTTGCGACCCAGGCGCGCAATGCGCAGCAATCCATACGCCAGCGGATGCTTGATCCCCGAAAGCACGAGTTCGTCGAGCCGGTACCGCAAGGCAACCAAAATAATATGGATGAGGCGAAAAAGAGTGAACATGGTCAGCCTTTACGCGCCGCGTGGTGAGCTGCCGGCCTGGCCAGCTGACCCATCCGGCCATCAAGCACGTTCAAGCGCTGCGCCAATTGCGCCAATCGCGCCGCGTGCGCATCCAACGCGGGCCGCGCCGCCATCAGGCCGCTTTCCTCACCCAGGAACTCGGTGACGTTTTCCGCCAGCCGCACTGCCGAAACCTGAACGCCCTGCGCGAGGAGCTTGCCGGTGCGCATGACGCGTATGGCGGCGATATCGCCCACCACCCTGGACAAGTCCTCTTCGGGATCCCAACGCAAGTCGCGCGCCAGGTCTGACGCCAGTTGCGCCAGCGCCGCATCGCCTTCAATATGCAGAAGCGCGGTAAGCCCGGCGGGGTCGCGGGCCTGCAGGATGGCCGGCAACTCGGCAAGCCGATGCGCTGGGATGGTTAGCGTAACGTCGGGGACGATGGCCGGATCGGAAGGCTGGACCTTCCCAGCCGCCTGTATCGTAAGGCTGGACGTAAAGCCTGCGACACTAATTCGCAAACTCTTGCCGGAATGCTGGCTCAAGCGTTCAAGCGCCCACTCCTCCCGCTGCAGCAGCTTGTTGAGCACACGCGCATACAGGGCGGAAGGGGCAAGAAATAAGGGCAAAGAGAGCATGGTTCCGGGTGTGCGGCGTAGCCGTGTAAGGATGACGGGTCAGGCAAGGGTTCAAGTTTAACGGTTTTACAACAAGCCGATCAGAAGCCCCGACGCGTGGCCCGCGCTGCCCGGAGAGCGTCACGACATACGCAGCAAAAAGGCGCCATCAACAGGCGCCTTTTTGCATCATGCCGCAGGCATGGATTTAGCTGGCGTTCTCGAGCGGAATTTGCTGGATGCCGGCCAACAACCAACCTGCGCCGTCGGCTTTGTACAGATTCCAGACCTCTTCGAAGCGGAAGGCTTCAGCGTCGGCCGCTTCGCGCAACATGCCCGAGTAGCGTACGCTGGCCAGGTGACCACCCGACACAGCCTCAATGCCCAGAAGCTCGGCATTGAGCAACACCACTTCCGTCTTCGCCCCTTCGGCGCGAGCCAGGATTTCGGGCTTGACTTCCGCGATGAGGTCGTCGGTCATGAAGTCGCGCAGCTTTTGAAGATCGCCGCTGTCCCAGACTGCCTGGATTTCCACGAACTGCGACTTGGCGTTCGCCAGGAAAGAGGACGTGTCGAAATCGCCGGGAATAAACCACTTGTCGTCCAGCGGTGCAGCCGGTACGGCAGCGTACGCTGCCGCCAAACCGGGTGCGGCGGCGGGAGTTGCCGCCGGCATTGCCGGCTGACTGGACTCACGCCAAGTGTTCTGTGACTGGGTGCCGGACGGGGTGTTGTGGCGATTCGATGGCGCGGGACCCGAGCCGGAGCGCTGCATGGCGGGACTGGCAGCACCACCGCGCAGCTTGCGCACGATGAAGATGACGCCGAACACCAGCAAGCCGATCAGCAACAGACTGGACATCATTTCAAGAAATGCGCCCGACAAGCCCATGCTGGAGAGCAATGCGGCAATACCCAGACCTGCGGCAATACCAGCTATAGGACCCAGAAAGCGCGACATGCCGCTCTTGGCGGCCGTGCCGGCAGCAGCGGCACCAGCAGCAGGTGCGGCCGCGCGTGACATGGTGCTGGGGGCAGCGGGAGGAGTGACGGCTTGGCGCTGCTGCGTAACGTTCGATGACTGTCGCCCAAAGCTCTTACCGCCACCCATGCGACGGGCCTCGGCGTCGAACGACACCGACAACATTGCCCCTGCTGATACAACCAGCATGGCAACGGCGATTAGTCGTGAAAACCCTTGAGACATGTATAGCTCCTTTTGACTTCATGTGAGTTCAGCGGTAAGAGGCAATCTTACTGGAAGCTGAACATTAGCATAAAGTCTGACTGCATGGTGCAAAAGAAGTTCAATAAAAACGCAGGCTAGCCCAGGTTCACGCCCTCGTGCAAAGCCACCAGTCCGGCCGTCAGATTGAAATAGCGGACCCGCGACAGCCCGGCTGCTTCCAGCATGCCGGCCAGCGTTGCCTGATCCGGGTGCATGCGGATGGATTCGGCTAGATACCGATAGCTTTCCTCGTCGCCGGCCACTTTCTTGCCCAGCCAAGGCAGGATATTGAACGAGTACCAATCGTAGGCGGGCGCCAGCGGCTTGGCCACGCGGGAAAATTCCAGCACCAGCAGCTTGCCGCCCGGCTTGAGCACGCGGCGCATTTCAGAAAGCGCGCGATCCTTGTGCGTCATGTTGCGCAAGCCGAACGCCACGCTGACGCGGTCGAAATAGCCGTCGGGATAAGGCAGCTTTTCGGCGTCGCACACTGCGGTGGGCACGAGCAGACCCTGATCGGTCAGGCGATCGCGACCCACACGCAGCATGGAATCATTGATATCGGTAAGCCATACTTCACCGGACGGGCCGGCCCGCTTGGCGAACGCCCGGGCCAGGTCGCCCGTGCCGCCGGCGATATCCAGGACTTTCATGCCGGGGCGGACATCGGCGCGCCCAATGGTAAAGGCCTTCCAGATACGGTGCAGACCGCCCGACATCAGGTCATTCATGACATCGTAGCGGCTGGCGACCGAATGGAACACCTCGGCGACCTTGCCGGCTTTTTCCTGCTCGGACACAGTCTTGAACCCAAAATGGGTCGTGGCCTGAGGCGTTGATTCTGAATCGGGATTACGGGTATTTTGCATGGTTTGATAATCGTACATCATTTGGGATTTGAAACGAGAACCGGATTTTCACAAACCTGAAATATTTCACACATATGATCGTTGCCATGCATTGCATTACTCTATCCCGAACCTCCACATTACATCAGGCGCCATGACCACGACCATACTTGTAGTAGAAGATGAGCCGGCCATCCAGGAATTGATCTCGGTGAACTTGTCGTTCGCCGGCCATAAAGTCCTGCGCGCATTCGACGCCGAACAGGCCCAGACGCTCATACGCGCCGAACTGCCCGACTTGATCCTTCTGGACTGGATGCTTCCCGGCGCGTCGGGCATTACCCTGGCCAAGACTTTGCGCGGCGATGAACGGACGCGCCAGATCCCCGTGATCATGCTTACAGCCAAAGGCGCGGAGCATGACAAGATCGAAGGCCTGGAAGCCGGCGCGGACGACTACATCACCAAGCCGTTTTCACCCAAAGAACTGATGGCCCGCATCAAGGCGGTTCTGCGCCGTCGGGCTCCGCAACTCACGGATGACATCATACAGTTGGGTACACTGCGCCTGGACCCGGCCACGCATCGCGTGATGGGTGACGACGTTTCTCTCACTGTCGGCCCTACTGAATTTCGCCTGCTACACTTTTTCATGACACACACAGAACGCGTCTTTTCCCGTGCTCAGTTGCTGGACCAGGTTTGGGGAGACCACGTGTTTGTCGAGGAACGCACCGTGGATGTCCACATAAGACGCCTGCGTAAAGCACTGGAACCCAGTCATCACGAAGACCATATCGAAACGGTCCGAGGTGCCGGGTACCGGTTCACTGCCCAGCTGCCCAAATCCGCCTGACTTGTTTTTGCAACCCCGCCTCCGGCCCATGACAACCCGTCCGCATGACTAAAACCCTGATAACAATTGGCCTGTGGGCCACGCTAGGATGGCTTTGCGGTGTATGGCTTGGGGCGGCAACCGGTTGGGGCGTGTTTTCACTTGGTCTGCTCATCATGATTCTGGTCAGCGGCCTGCAGCTCTCGCGCATTTCCCGCTGGGTCAAGAACATAGACGCACCCCCGCCTCCGTCGGTGGGGCCGTGGGACGAAGTATTGGCCCCCATATATCGCAAGTTGCGCAGCAACCGTCAGGAAATCGCCCTGCTCAAGCAAGATGTCGACAGCATCATGCTGGCGGCCGAGGCGCTGCCCGACGGCGCCATCACACTGAACGAGGCCATGCAACTGACCTGGTGCAACCAGATGGCCTGCGAGCATATCGGCCTGAATCTGGCAACGGACCGGGGCCACAGCATATTCAACATTTTGCGCGCACCCGAGTTCGCTGACTATGCCAAGCAAATGCACTGGCCAGGCCACGTCCTGCTTCACGTGACCACCGATGACCAGGAGAAGGCATTGCAAGTCCAGCTGACCCCTTACGGTTTTGGCCAATTCCTGGTCGTCACACGCGATGTGACCCAAGTCGAAAAGTTGGAAACCACGCGCAAGGATTTCGTCGCCAACGTGTCGCATGAATTGCGCACGCCTCTGACCGTGTTGTCGGGCTTTCTTGAAACGCTGCACGACATGCCGGCCGAATCGCTGAGTGCCGAGCAGAAGCATCGCTACCATGGCTTGATGTTGGAGCAGGCCTTGCGCATGCAGGCCATCGTTGCCGACCTGCTGACCTTGTCGACGCTGGAATCCACGCCGTATGCGGATGGCGATCAAGTGCGTGTGGGCGCACTGATACATACGGCGTTGCAACAAGGAAAATTGCTTTCGCGCGGCCAGCATGTCTTTGTAGAGAATGTCGCCAATAACTTGTGTGTGACCGGCATTGAATCGGAACTGGCTTCGGCCGTTTCCAATCTCCTGACCAACGCCATCCGGTACACGCCGAAAGACGGCACAATCACCGTAAGCTGGTTCCTGACCGAAGGCGGGCAAGCCTGTTATTCGGTGCAAGACACAGGCATTGGCATTGCTTCGCAAGATCTGCCCCGGCTGACGGAACGCTTCTACCGGGTGGACCGGGGCCGCTCACGGGCGACGGGCGGCACAGGACTGGGCCTGGCGATCACGAAGCACGTGGCCATGCGCCATCACGCGGAACTGACGATCCAGAGCCGCCTGGGCGCGGGGAGCGTGTTCTCGTTGCAGTTTCCGGCGGCGCGGGTCGTTGTCGGCAACTGAGACGCTGCGGTTTAGGAACACGCCGCAGTTAAGGAATACGCCGCCGGCAGAAGGCATGGCGATGGCCGGTCCCTCGGCCTGCTCGGCGCCCTGCGCGCCTCGCCCGCTTTGCCTTGCTCATCCGCGCCTACGCGCTCCTTTCGCCTCCGGCTCGCTGCGTCCTCGAAGCCCAGCCATCGCCATGCCTCCCGCCAGCGACTGCATTGACTTGTATTGACCGGACGTGGTGACGGTCGGCGTGCTTGGCCTTCTTGCACCGTGTCATTTGTGTGAAGAAGAAGCGGCTCGCGCTCGCTCACGGCGGTCGGCCTGCCCGGCCGCCGTGAGCATCGGTGCTGGGCTCGCCGTGGGTGGCTGGCTTTGCTCTACTGGCTCTGCTGGCTTTGCTCTGCTGGCTTTGCTCTGCTGAGCTTACGTGTCTGGCTGACGAAGGCCGGCGCTGCTTGCCGTGCTTTTGCGCGGCTGGCGTCGCCATATGCCGCGGCCGTCTCCCAGCGACTGCCACAATGAACCGCCAGCGCCGGCACACGCATCGTCCCTGCACCATAACGCAAGGCGCCGGTGGCGGGGGCTGGGTGGAGCGAACGATACGGGCGCGCCGCGTGGCGGGCCGTTTTCGGGATGCAAGGTGGCAGCTGTTTGAGTGGGCGTTTATGGATGATCCGGGGGATCATCCATCCCACGAGTTCTGCCACCGCCCGAAAACGGTCAGCCACGCGGGGAGTCAAGGCAACGCCTTGACCGCGAGCCGTCTGAGCCCCACCCAGCCCCGGTCACCGGCGCCGTTTTAAATACCAGCAACGATGGCACAATCACCGGCCCCGGTCTATATACCGGGACCAGTCACGTCAGGCGACATCACCGGCCAAAGAACCTGCCCCCAACAAAAGCCGATAAAATCGGCCAACCGCCGCCCACCGGAACAACGAATGCGAACGCCACCGCCGCCCAGCACCCCCGCCTGGAAGATAGTCCCTCAGGGTGATCGCTGCGTGCTGCTCGTGCTCGGGCAAGGAATCAGCGTCCAGACCGGGCAACATTGCATCGCCGCCGCCACCGCCCTGCGAGCTGCGAGAATCGAAGGCGTCAGCGACATCGTCCCCGCCTTCAACTCCGTTGCCGTGCACTATCAGCCGCGCATCTTCGAGGCCCGCAACAACGCCCACGACATAGCCGGCGCCGGCGCTGCCCACCATATCCTCACCGCCAGAATCAACGAAATCCTCGAACACGTCTTCGCGCAAGACATCGCAAGCGTCGAATCCCGACAAATCGACATTCCGGTTTGCTACGGCGGGGCCTACGGACCCGACCTCGCGTTCGTGGCCGACCACTGTGGACTGACCGAGGCCCAGGTTGTCCAGTTGCACAGCGAACCGCTCGCCTACGTCTTCATGCTGGGCTTCGCGCCAGG
>CAZONP010000085.1:0-9197 GCA_964581155.1 uncultured Candidimonas sp.
CTGGCATTGTCATTGATGTCGATAGGCGCGCAAACGGTCGCCCAGCGCACGGCCGATGCCGATTGGCATAAGCCGGATCTTCGCGCCTATGGTCGCGGTCTGCGAGCCGAGGGCCTGACCCATATTCTTGCTTCTTTCATCAACGCCATGCCGCAGAGCGCAAGCGGTGGTGCGGTGGGATTGGCCGCCACGTCTGGCTGCGCCAGCCGCTACCTGGGGTACTGGGTTGCCGCCTTCCTGCTCATAACCGCCCTGTGCTCCAAGCTGATTGTTCTGTGGCTGGTGGTTCCGGCGCCCGTCATTGCCGCGCTGCTCTTGTTTTTGGCTGCGTTTCTGCTTATGGCCGGACTACGGCTTATTGCGTCGCGCATGCTCGACGACCGCCGGTCGCTGGCGCTGGGTGTTGGCCTTATCGTCGGCGTGTCGCACCAGTACATCGTTGCCGGCATCGAGTATCGGCCGCTTGCAGGCTTCATGGATCTTGCCGGCGTCACCAACGGTACGCTTGTTGCGCTGGTCTTGACGGTGCTCTTTAGACTAGGTGCGTCGCGTCGCACGAAACAACAGTTTCCCGTGCATGCCACAACGGCCGACGACCTGAACCTGTTCATGGAAAATCAGGGCCGCCTTTGGGGTGCGCGGCGCGACGCCGTGCAGCGTGCGGAACAGGCGGTCTGGCAGGCCTTCGACCTGCTGGCGCACAGCGAACGCATCTCGCCTGATCACGGCTGGCTGGAAGTCACCACCAAATTTGACGAATATGCGTTGCGGGTAACGTTCACGTATGCCGGTACTGCCTTGCCGGCGGCCCGGGCAGCGGCGCCCACGCCGGAGGCCTTGTTGGACGACCCCGAGGCCACCGCCCACCTGACGGCTTACTTGCTTAGCCGTTTGGCGCGGCGCGTGCAGGCGCGCCAGCGCGACAAGATCGCGCAACTACAGCTGGACTTCGACGCCTGAGTCGGGCGGCATCTGATGCAATACGGGCCCATGGCGGTCGATCGATAGCCATCCGCCGCGCGGCGCCCCGTCATGATCGTAGTCCCAGTCGGGCAGCACGATGCGTTGCCGGGTTATGCCATTGACCGTCAAGCCGTGAATGGCCGGCCGGTGGGTATGGCCGTGCACCAGCGTCGGTGCGCCACTTGAGGCAAACGCCTGTTCGATGGCCATTGGATTGACATCCATGATCTGCATGGGCTTGCTGCGATTGGCAGCCATGCTGCGCTGTCGCGCCCAGTCGGCGATTCGGCGGCGGGTGGACAGGCTTAGCTGCAGGAACATCCATTGCACCGCGGGGGATCGCACAATGCGCCGGAAGCGTTGGTAACCGGCATCCGACGTGCAGTATTCGTCGCCGTGGGACAGCAGAATGTGGCCGCTGTCGGTCTTCAGGCAAACGCGGTCGGGCAATAGCTGCGCGCCCACATGTGCGGCCAGCGTCTTGCCGATCAGGAAATCGCGATTGCCCCGACCCAGCCAGAGCGGGATCCCGGACGACACCTGTGCAAGCTGCCGGGTGACATCAACCAGCCATTGCGGCGGGTCATTCAGCGCGAAATCGTCGCCGATCCAGGCATCGAAAATGTCGCCGCATAAAATCAAGGCATCCGCTTGCGCGCATGCCTGTTCCAGAAACTGCCCGAAAGCGCGGGCGGTGGCGGGGGTGTCCGGGCCCAGGTGGATATCCGAGGCGATCCAGACAGTGCCCGCCAGCAATAACTTATTCGACAATCGTTGCTTTCTCGATGATTACGTTTTCAACGGGAACGTCTTGGTGAAAGCCCTTGTTGCCGGTCTTGACACCCTTGATCTTGTCCACGACCTCGGTGCCTTCAATGACTTTCGCGAAGACGGTATAGCCCCAGCCGTTGGGCGTGGGCGATGTGAAATTCAGGAAGTCGTTGTCGGCGACGTTGATGAAGAACTGCGCCGTTGCCGAGTGCGGATCCGACGTGCGCGCCATGGCAAGCGTATAGCGATTGTTCTTCAGGCCGTTGTTGGCTTCGTTTTCAACGGGGGCGTGGGGCGGCTTTTGCTTCATGTCGACATCGAATCCGCCGCCTTGAACCATGAAATTATTGATGACACGGTGAAAGACCGTGCCGTCATAAAAGCCTTCCTTGACATAGGTAAGGAAGTTCTCGACGGTTTTAGGTGCCTTTTCGGCGTCGAGCTCGATAAGGATGTCGCCTTCGGAGGTTTGGATTTTTACTTGTGGAGTTGTGCTCATGGATTTGCCTTGACTAGGGGTTGGGGTGGCGGCTTGTGCGACGCTGCCCAGGCAAAGTGCCAGGGAGGTTGCGCAAGCAAGGCTTAAAGCACGCAGCGCTGGGCTGAACATGCCTGTGACGGACGAGAGTGTATGCATGACGTGTTGGGGAGTCCCGGTAAGATTCAATTTTCAAGAACGGCGGCGGCTGCCTTAGCCTTGCTGTTGGACCCAGGAACGCCAAGACGAGCGGCTTCCTGGAAGGAACGCTGCGCCAGCATAAGCTGGACGCGACCCATATTGGCCTGGGCCGTGCCATAGTTGGGGCTAGTGGCCAGCGCCATGGTCAGAGCATCGTGCGCCAAGTCCAGATTCCCCTGTTTAACATATTCCGATGCCAGGTTGTTCCATGGTTCGGGCAGTTCCGGGTATAGCGTGGTCATGTGACGGTAGACCGCAATGGCATCCTGTTGCCTGCCTAACGCGGCCAAGGCGCGCGCGCGAAGGAACAGCAATTGCACATCGGTTCCCACCGTGCCCTGGGCTTCGTACTGGGCCTGGCGTGTCTCGATGACTTCCAGGGCTTGCTGGTTCTGGCCCTGATCGAGCATGCGTGAAATGCGTCCGGTGATTTCGGAAGCGGTCAGGGGTAGGGAGGTATCGGCGCTGGGCGTTATGGCCTCGAGCAGCTTGGCCAGGCCTTTCCAGCCGCCTTCTTCGGGAGAAGGGTCGGTGAACAATTTGCCGCTGACTGTCTGTGGCGCGCGCAAGGGCACTTGCAACACGGTAGCGCCGGGGGCAAACCCGCCGGCCTCTGGACCGGGCGTGAGCGTGGCGGTAAGATCGACATGCGGCACCAGCCCTGGTGCGGGCCGTTGGGCACCGGCGGTCTGTGCGCTTAGCGCGCCCAGAACAAGGGCAAGCGCCACCACGAGACTAGAAGTTCGAGACACAGGTTTTGCACCTATATGTAAGAGTTGTGTAAGTGGTATAGCATTTACGGTGATCAGCCTACGGCATTCTAGTTACACCGCGTAATATTCTTGCGCTTGCTATACTTATCGACCGCCATTTTACCCGTGCTTTGCGCCTTGCCCCAAAGTTTACCGCAAGCGGACACGTTCCTATAGGGACGGCAATCGTATTCATTCATAGACACTCACCGTACATGCTGCATATTTATAACACCCTTTCCCGCGTCAAAGAGCCATTCAAAACTGTCGAAACGGGGCAGGTTCGCATGTATGTGTGCGGCATGACGGTATACGATTTCTGTCACTTGGGCCATGCACGCATGCTGGTCAGCTTCGACGTGGTGCAGCGGTGGTTGCGGGCCAGCGGCTACCAGGTCAACTACGTGCGCAACATCACAGACATCGACGACAAAATCATTCGCCGCGCGGTGGAGTCCAACCAGCGCATGTCCGACGTAACCGAGTTCTATATCAACGCCATGCACGCCGACGAACGCGCGCTGGGCGTGGCTACGCCCGACGCGGAACCGCGCGCCACCGACCATGTGGGCGACATGCTAGGCATCATCGGCCGCCTGCAGGAAAACGGCCTGGCCTATGAATCCGGCGATGGCGACGTCAACTTCGCTGTGCGCGACTTCCCGGGCTACGGCAAGCTGTCGGGTAAAACACTGGACGATCTGCGTGCGGGCGAGCGCGTGGCCGTGGCCGCCGGCAAGCGTGATCCTCTGGATTTTGTGTTGTGGAAGTCGGCCAAGGCAGACGAGCCACCGGAATCCAAATGGGAATCGCCATACGGCATGGGCCGGCCGGGCTGGCACATAGAGTGCTCCGCCATGAGCAAGGCATTGTTGGGCCTGCCCCTGGATATCCATGGTGGTGGCCCCGACCTGAAGTTCCCCCACCACGAAAACGAAATCGCGCAAACTGAAGGCGCCTTCGGCGGAACGCTGGCCAATGTCTGGATGCATTGTGGCCCCCTTATGGTCGACGCCGACAAAATGTCCAAGTCGTTGGGCAACTTTCGCACCATACGCAAGACCATCGCCGCCGATCCGTCGCTTTCTGATGATGTGGCCACCTACCAGCCCAATCCGCGCGAAGCCGAGATGCTGCGTTTCTTCATTGTGCGTAACCACTATCGCAGCCCGCAAAACTATGCGCCCGATAATCTGTTCGACGCGCAGAACTCGCTGGATCGCCTGTACCAGACCCTGCAGAACGTGCCTGCGACAGCCACGCAGATCGACTGGAACGACCCGTGCGCGCAGGCCTTTCGCGCCGCCATGGACGACGACTTCAACACATCGGGCGCCGTCGCCGCATTGTTCGAATTGTCTGGCCAGGCCAACCGCAGCGGCTCGGGAGCCGCATCGGGCATGATGCGTGCCTTGGGCGCGTTGCTGGGGCTGCTTCAATGCGACCCCTTGGTGTACCTGCAATCTGCCAGCCGCTACCATCGCGGCGAGCATGCGGCCACCGCGTTGTCGTCCGACCAGGTGGACGGCTTGATCGCCGCGCGCTCGGCGGCCAAGAAAGACAGGGCCTTTGCCGAGGCCGACCGCATCCGCGCCGAATTGCTCGAGAATGGCATCGAGCTGGAAGACAAAGCCGGCGGTGTGACGCAATGGCGTCGCGCTTAAGGAGAGCAGGGTAATGCCGGAAGACGTCATAATTTCGAAGGATAAGCCTGAATTCTGGGACGAGGCCTCGGCGCAACTGATGCGGCGCGACCGCATCCTGAAAAAACTGATCCCGCGCCACGACTCCGAATGGCTGGCGCCATCTGGCACGCCCTTCATCACCTTGGCGCGCGCGGTGGTTGGCCAGCAAATATCGGTCAAGTCTGCCAATGCCATGTGGCAACGATTCACCGAGGCCTGCGGGCAACGCCCGTCGCCGCGCGCCGTCATTGCATTGGCGCAAACCGACATCAGCCTGTCAGGGCTTTCCAAGCGCAAGGCCGAGTATATTGTTGACCTGGCCGTGCACTTCGCAGAAAAAAAAGTGCAGCCCGCGCTGTGGAACACCATGGACGACGAAGCCGTCATAGCGGATTTATGCGCCATACGCGGCATAGGGCGCTGGACGGCCGAGATGTTTCTTATTTTCAATCTGCGGCGGCCCGATGTCCTACCCCTGGACGACTCAAGCCTGCTAAGGGCAATTTCGCTACACTACTTCAGCGGTGAACCCGTGTCGCGTTTCGAGGCTCGGGAAGTGGCCCAAGCCTGGGCGCCATGGCGTACGGTGGCCACTTGGTACTTGTGGCGCAGCCTGGACCCGGCGGCCGTGCAGTACTAAACAACGTGAATGCTTTACTCTGGATACCAAGCCCTTATGCGTAATACCTTCCTGGAATTTGAACAACCCCTGGCCGAACTCGAAAACAAAATCGAGCAGTTGCGCTTTGTTCAGACGGATTCCGCTGTGGATATTTCTGAAGAAGTCGGCCGGTTGCAGCAAAAAAGCCAGGCGCTTGCCAAGTCCATTTATTCGAAGCTCACCCCATGGCAGACGGCGCTCGTGGCACGCCACCCGCAACGGCCCTACACCATGGACTACGTGCGGGAAATCTTCACCGACTACCACGAGCTGCATGGCGACCGCATGTATGCCGACGACCAGGCCATTGTGGGCGGCTTGGCCCGGTTCAACGGCACGCCCTGCATGGTCATTGGCCACCAGAAAGGGCGCGACACGAAAGAGCGCGCCATGCGTAATTTTGGTATGCCGCGCCCCGAAGGCTATCGCAAAGCCATGCGCCTGATGCGCCTGGCGGAAAAATTTCAATTGCCGGTATTCACGTTTGTGGACACCCCAGGCGCCTATCCCGGCATTGGCGCGGAAGAGCGCGGCCAGTCCGAAGCCATCGGCCATAATCTGTACACCATGGCCGAGCTCAAGGTGCCCATCATTTCCACCATTATTGGCGAGGGCGGTTCGGGTGGCGCCCTGGCCATCGCCATTGGCGATGTCGTCATGATGCTGCAATACGCCACCTACGCCGTCATTTCGCCGGAAGGTTGCGCCTCCATCCTGTGGCGCAGTCCCGACAAGGCCTCCACCGCCGCCGAATCCCTGGCCATCACCGCACCGCGCCTGAAAGACCTGGGCCTTATCGACCGCATCGTCAGCGAGCCGGTTGGCGGCGCGCACCGCGACCCCGTCACCATGGCGCGCCAGCTCAGCCGTGCGCTTTCCGACTCATTGCGCCAGCTCTCGGGCATGAACGCCAGCCAGCTCATCGAACACCGTGTGCAGCGCCTGATGTCCTACGGCCGCTTTCAGGAAACGCGCAGCTAGCCGCAGGCAATGCACACCCCCGGCTTCTGGCGGTCCTACGGCAACGCTTCGCTGCTTCAGGCGATCGACAAGTGCATCAACGATTTGCCGCAAGCGCCGCAGCGCCTTGCCGTGGCGCTAAGCGGCGGGGCCGATTCCGCCATGCTGGCGGTACATGCCGCCTTATACGCCCATCGGCATGCGAAAGAGCTTCATTTCTTTCATATCCATCATGGCCTGCAGGCGCCGGCCGACCAGTGGCTGGCGCATGTGCACGACTTGGCTCAAGCGTTGCGCGTACCGTGCCATAGTCTGGTGGTGACGGTTCCGGCAAGCAGCGGCGCCGGTATTGAATCGGCGGCACGCGATGCCCGCTATGAGGCGCTGAACCAGCTTGCCCGCCGCTTTGGCTTGCACCATATTCTGTTGGCCCACCACCGTAACGATCAGGCCGAAACTGTCTTGCTGCGCCTGCTAAGGGGCTCGGGCCCTACCGGCCTGGCGGCCATGGCGCCGGTGACCCAGCGCCAGGACGTGGCCTATCTTCGGCCCTGGCTGGACGTGGATCGCGCCCTTATTCTGGACGAAGCGCAACGCTACTCCGCGCTTGGTAGCTGGGCCCCGGTGCACGATCCAACCAACGCCGACGACCGGTATACCCGGGCTGCAGTGCGTGAACGCCTGGTGCCGGCGCTGGACGAGCGCTGGCCCGGCTGGCGCGGCAACGTCGTGCGCCACGCGCGCCAAAGCGCCGAAGTAAAGGACATTCTTGACGAGGTTGCGCAAGACGACTTTGCCGGCCTTTCGCCTGACGCGGACGCGCGAAGCTTTTCACTGGCGGCGTGGCGCGCCTTGTCGCCCGCGCGTCAGGCGCTGGTGTTGCGCCACTGGCTTGCCATCAACGGGCTGCGCATGCCGACCGATGCACGCCTGCAAGATGCAATGCGTCAGTTACGGCAACTGCACGCCATGGGCCACGACAGGCAGATGCAGGTTCGCCACGCAGGCGCCTGGATACGCTGCATCAAAGGCCGCGTGCTGCTCGACCTGGATACGCCCGCGCGCGGCGTCCCCGAACGGGCCACGCGAAACACGGTAAAATAAGCGGTTTTGCGACACACACTTTTACTGTAGGGCACAAGCACAAGATGGCCTTGATTGTTCAGAAGTATGGCGGCACATCCATGGGATCTGTCGACCGAATCCAGAATGTTGCAAGACGCGTTGCCAAATGGCATGCGGCAGGGCACCAAGTAGTTGTCGTGCCTTCGGCCATGTCAGGCGAAACCAATCGGCTTCTTGGCCTGGCCCGGGAAATATCCCCGCAGCCCGACACCCGAGAACTCGACATGCTTGCATCCACCGGCGAACAAGCCAGCAGTTCGCTGCTGGCCATGGCCTTGCTTGCCCAGGGCGTGGCGGCACGCAGCTATGCGGGCTGGCAAGTGCCGGTACGCACCGACTCTTCCTACACCCGGGCACGCATACGCTCCATCGACGACGAGCGCATACGCGCCGAACTCGATTCGGGACGCGTCGTAATCGTTACGGGCTTTCAGGGTGTGGACGACGAAGGCAACATCACCACGCTTGGCCGTGGCGGTTCAGACACCTCGGCGGTGGCCGTTGCCGCTGCGCTGGGCGCCACCGAATGCCTGATCTTCACCGATGTCGACGGCGTGTACACCACCGATCCACGTGTCGTGCCTGAGGCGCGCCGCATGACCGTCGTGTCGTTCGAGGAAATGCTGGAAATGGCGTCGCTGGGCTCGAAAGTCCTGCAAATACGCTCGGTTGAATTCGCCGGCAAGTACCGCGTGCCGGTGCGCGTTCTGTCGTCGCTTACCGACCCCCTGATTCCGCTTGAAGAAGAAATGACTTCAGGCACCCTTATTACCTTCGAGGAAGACAAAAAAATGGAAGCTGCCGTCGTATCGGGCATTGCCTTTAGCCGTGACGAGGCCAAAGTGACCTTGCTGGCAGTGCCGGACACCCCGGGCGTTGCCTATTCCATCCTGGGCCCCGTGGCCGCCGCCAACATCGACGTGGACATGATTCTCCAGAACCAGTCCGTGCACGGCACGACGGACTTTTCGTTCACCGTCAACCGCAACGACTTCGCCCGGACCCTGGACTTGCTGACCAAGCAGGTGGGCCCGGCCGTTGGCGCCGGCGACATCGTGTCCGACGACAAAGTATGCAAGGTGTCTATCGTGGGCATCGGCATGCGCAGCCATGTGGGCGTGGCCAGTCTTATGTTCCGTACCTTGTCGGAAGAGGGCATCAATATCCAGATGATCAGCACCAGCGAAATCAAGACTTCGGTCATCATCAACGACAAGTACATGGAACTGGCCGTGCGGGCGTTGCATAAGGCGTTCGGGCTCGACCAGGATGGAACGGCTGCTTGACTGGTAGGCGGTCAAACGTCATTTTTTCATGAGAAGTTCAGCGTATTGCGCTGAAGGCCCGTAGGGCGGGGCAAACGCTCTTTTCTCGTGCTAGAATGGCGACCTGTTTCGGAGACGTGGCCGAGTGGTTGAAGGTACTCCCCT
Organism: uncultured Candidimonas sp.; assembly: GCA_964581155.1. Lineage (GTDB taxonomy): Bacteria > Pseudomonadota > Gammaproteobacteria > Burkholderiales > Burkholderiaceae_B > Pollutimonas. The sequence continues at coordinate 9,027 of CAZONP010000085.1, forward strand.
GCTAAGGGAGCATGCGGCTTATACCCGCATCGAGGGTTCGAATCCCTCCGTCTCCGCCAAATGCAAATCGCCGGAAAGTCATTTAACTTTCCGGCGATTTTTTTGCGCCCAGCATGGTGGCTCTGTTGCGAAATTGAATTGCACTTCAAGGTGTGACAGCCTTCGAACTTT
>CAZONP010000086.1:0-9196 GCA_964581155.1 uncultured Candidimonas sp.
CTCCCGCGACGGCCAAAAGAAAGCCGCGGGACGGCCAAAAGAAAGCCGCGGGACGTATAAGTGAGCAATCCAAGCCTAAGCCAAGTATGGCCCCAAAGCAGCCCTTAACTCCGCCGGCAGTTCAACCGGCTTATTGTCCACCCGCTCCACGTACGCGTGTGTGAAGTCGCATTGCGCTGCCGCCATTGCCTCTTCTTCCCGGAATAGCGCCAACTGATAGCTGACGCTAGTGCGGCCCAGGCGGGCCACGCGCATGCCAACCGTAAGCCGATCGGGAAAGCCCACGGCGCTGAAGTATGACGTGCTCGTCTGCACGACCAGGCCGATGACTTTGCTGGCATTCATGTCCAGCACCCCCAGCTCTATCAGGGTTTGATTGACGGCGGTATCGAAATATTCGTTGTAGACCACATTATTCATGTGGCCGTACATGTCGTTGTCGCGCAGCCGCGTCGTGAAGCTGCGAAAATGTGAGAAGTCGCTGCGCTTGAGTTGCCGTGGCCGGCCAATGGTGGTGATCGGCGTTGACTTGTTTACTTTGTCGGATGTCATGTCTGGTGTCATGTCAGCTCCCGGAACGGGTTAGCTCGTGCTGGGCACGCTCCAGGATACGCTCGACGTGCGCAAATCCTTCCGGCGTCTCCGTAGCGCCATCCATACGCACAATTGCATCGAAATTGCTGGCAATATGCTCGGCGGTGCGAGAATTCTTGTCCAGATAGATTCCGGTTGTTTCCACGATGGCTGCTTTGGCATAGGTACCGGCGCCCGCCAGCAAGATCGTGCGGCTTGGTGCGTCGTCAGACACTAAAAATATGGCGGCGGGGGTTACGAATTCGGGCTGGAGTTCGGCCATGGCCTCGGCTTGAAACAACTCTTCGGTCATGCGCGTTCCCGCAGTCGGAGCAAGGGCATTGACCTTGATGCCGTAACGGATGCCTTCCAGGTGCAATACGTTCATCAGGCCGACGAGGCCAGCCTTGGCCGCGCCATAGTTGGATTGACCGAAGTTGCCGAAAATCCCGGAGGTTGATGTCGTCATCAGGATGCGCCCGTGCTTTTGTTCGCGCATGATGCCCCATACGGCCCGAGAACAGTTGCTCGCGCCCAGGAGATGAACGTTGACGACAAGATTGAAATCTTGCTCGGTCATCTTGCCAAAGCTTTTGTCGCGAAGAATGCCGGCGTTGTTAATGAGAATATCGATTCGACCCCAGGTGTCGACAGCCTGCCCAACCATTTCATCCACTTCGCTCTGGTCGCAGACGTTGGCTGCGCTGGCCATGGCCTGGCCGCCGGCGTGAATGATTTCCTCCACGACGGCCTGGGCGGCATCGCTGCTGCGCCCGGCACCGTCGCGGCTGCCGCCAAGGTCGTTCACTACGACGCGCGCGCCGCGGGCCGCCAGTTCGAGTGCATGACTACGGCCCAGGCCTTGGCCCGCTCCCGTAACGATAGCGACTCGGCCGTCAAATCGAATGCTCATTTTCTTGCTCCAAAAGGGTGGTCATGATGATCCAGTCGGCAACCAGAGCCGGACGCTTTTCGCCTTCGATCTCGACGACGACAGCATATCTGGCGATGAACTCTCGCAGACCGCGCCAGGAAAAATCGTTCAATGTGTAGCAGCCACGAATCCGGGCACCCGTCTTAACTGGTGTGATGAATCGTACTTTATCGAAGCCGTAATTGATCTCTATCGACGGTGTGAATTGGGGAAGTATGCCTTGGCTCAGCGTAGTCAGCAGGGAGAGGGATAAGAAGCCGTGCGCGATCGTTCCGCCATATGGACTTTCAAGAGCGGCTCGCTGTGGGTCCACGTGAATAAACTGCCGATCATTCACGGCGTCGGCGAATAGGGATATTCGTGATTGCGTGATCTCCAGCCAAGGAGAAACGCCGATCTGTTGGCCTACGCGGGTGCTCAACGCCGTGGCGGCGGTAATGGAAGAGTTCATGGGTTACCCGATAAAAACATACCGAGTAGTATACACTGGCATCATGAGGCGACAAGGCGGGTGCAACGCCACGCCGCGACTCTATACTGATGGGATAGCGCACGAATGGACAAAGTAAACAAAATGAAAAAACTGCCAACGCTGCAGGCGCCGCGAACGGACGAAAGCGGCAATATCGAAATTCTCACGGCGGCAGCCGAAAGCTTTATGGAGCATGGGTTTCATGCAAGCAGCATTGACGAAGTTGCTCGTCGCATCGGGTCGACCAAGGGGCGGGTGTATCACTATTACCGTTCAAAAACCGACTTGTTCTTCGATGTGCATCGCGAGGGCATGAGGCGCAATTTCGATGCGGTCCGTCCTGCCATGAAGCAAAAGGGCTCCGGAGCGCATCGTCTGGCCTTGATGCTGAAGCAGCATGCTCTGTCCATGATGGAGAATCTGCCTTTCGAAACCGTGGTCGTCCAGGGTGTGCACATGCATCGCCTGGGCGCGACCACCCCCGACCAGCGCCGGGTATTGGCCGAACTCATGACAATACGCGACGATTTCGAAGCTTTGTTCAAGACGGTGACCTATGAGGGGGTCGAAGATGGGTCACTGCACACCTCCGACGTCTCAGTGTCGGTGAAGACGGCATTAGGCGCCATCAATTGGGTGGCTGTATGGTATCGGCCGCGCATGGGCGAAACCCGTGACGATCGGGAAATACTGGCGGAGAAAATCGTCAACGGGTTGATGGACGGCTTAAAGAAAAGTTCCTAGACGATCTCAGGTGAGGCGATCGCGACCAAGCCGTATGCCGGCTTGGTCGCGATCCCAGGCATCGGCCGTTAGCCCTTCACTGCGCAGTACATGCTTCTGCAGCTTGCCGCTGGCGGTCTTGGGTAGTTCGGAAACTATCCGGATGTAACGCGGAACCATGTAGTGGGGCAGGCGCGTCGCCAGGTATTCCGTGAGTTGTGCCGGGTCTACGTGCATACCCTCGCGAGCGGCAATCACAGCCAGCACTTCGTCTTCGCTGTGTTCGCTGGGCACGGCCACGACAACGGCTTCCTTGACTGCGCGATGGCGGCAAAGCTCTCCTTCTAGTTCGAACGAGGATATGTTTTCGCCGCGCCTTCGTATGATGTCTTTTAGTCGGTCGACGAAGTAGAAATTGCCCTTGTCGTCGCGGCGGAATGCGTCGCCGGTATGAAACCAGCCGTTTCTTGTCGCGTGAACGGTCGCTTCGGCATTACCGTAATAGCCGGAAAACAAGGCCCAGGGGCGGTGTGACCTGATAAGCAGCTCGCCGGTTTGGCCGATGGGAAGTTCATTGTCGTGATCGTCGGCAATGCGGAGCTCAAACCAGGGCCGCGGCCGGCCGCATAGCCCGGGTTGCGTGATGCAAGGGCCCGCGCTGAGAGGGCTGGCGATTTCTGTCATGTTGTACACGGTATGGAGCGCAACGCCGAATCTTTCGCCGAACAACGGCGCATCGTCGCCAAAGGGAACGATGAAAACCTTCTCAAGCGTATGGTCGCGGTCGGATGGCGAAGGCTCTTGCTTCAACAGGAAGCTGGCCATCACGCCTAGCAAGAGCACCACTGTGCTTTCTGTTTGCCGTATGGCGTCCCAGAATTCGCTGGTGCGAAATTCTGGGATCATGGCAATGGATCCTCCGCAAGCCAGCATGGCGTACACATAAAGCGTGCTGCCGCAGTGAAATATTGGCCCGGCGATCATGCAGCGGTCGTCCGCAGTAATGCAGTCGAAGGCGTCCGGACCCATGGTGTAGAGCTGTACATACGAGGAGACGACGCCTTTGGCCATGCCGGTCGTGCCGGACGTATACATGACGGCTTGCGCGTCCCAGGGTTCTATGGGCACAGCCAGTGCCAGGCATTCGTGCGGGCCGACTGTCGTGTCCTTTAGTGGCGAGAAGCGGAGTTCGGCAGATGGCGTGGCGTTGCTGGCGAAGCTGCCTACGGTCAGTACCTCCGTCAGATCGCCGTGCGCTATGCCGTCAAGCCGGTCGCACAGCATGGGGTGGGCGATCATCAGGCTGGCCTGCGCGTTGGTAAGCACGTGCTCCAGAGGCCTGCCGCGCAGTCCTGTATTTAGCGGCACATAGACGGCGCCGAGGTAATTGATGGCAAACCAGCTGGTCAGCAGGTCGGGGCCGTTGCCCATCCAGCAGAGGATGCGGTCCCCTTGGCGCACGCCGTGGGCATGCAGGGTGACCGCCCGGGCACGTACCCGCTGCAGAAGTTCAGCGTAAGTCCACGTCGGTCCATCATGAAACACGGCGAAGACCTTCTCCGGTGTTTGAGCCGCCCGCGCGTCGAGCATGTACCGCAACACGCAGGTCTCCCGGTCTGGGGTTGCCGCGATCAAACCTGTATTCATTGCCTTGCCTCCGGTGGTGTGCACATGTCACGTGATTGTGCCGCTATCTTGTCATTGTCGTTGAACTACTTGCGCATGCGCCAACATACTTGGTAGTATATCAACAGAACTCAGGCTTGGTCACTTGGAATCGGTGGCGGGCCATCCCACTGGCGTATATAGCGCCGGTTATTTTTTTAGAGCCGACGCTTAGCGGCCATCATCGGAGGCAATACAATGAAACGCTTGTTAACTGTCCTGCTTGTTGCAGGCTGCTTTTCCCTACCTGCTGCGGCGCAGCGGAATACGCCCATCCGTATCGGCGTGCTGACTGATTTGTCCGGCATGAATGCCGACTTGTCTGGCAGCGGATCGGTTATTGCGGCCAAGATGGCGGTGGAGGACTTTGGAGGCACCCTGCTGGACCGCAAGGTCGAGGTTGTGCAGGCAGACCACCAAAATAAGCCTGACATCGGGTCGGCGGCGGCGCGCACGTGGATAGACCAGGAAAACGTCAAGGCCATCGTCGATGTCCCGACGTCATCGGTGGCCTTGGCAGTGCAAGAAGTCACACGCAACGCGAACATAGCGTTTCTTGCCTCGACGGCGGGTTCCTCGGATATCACCGGCAAAGCATGCTCGCCATCGACGGCACAGTGGACATACGACACATACGCCCTCGCAAATGGCACGGGGCGGGCGCTAACTGAGTCTGGGGCAAAGACTTGGTACTTCCTGACAGCGGACTACGCCTTTGGGCACGCGCTTAAGCGTGATACCGGCGCAGCGGTCGAAGCGGCGGGCGGCAAGGTGGTCGGTTCCGTAAACCATCCACGTGCCTCCGGCGATTTTTCGTCTTTCTTGTTGCAGGCACAGGCGTCCAAGGCCGAAATCATCGCATTGGCGAACTCGTCGGGTGACACCACCATGGCTATCAAGCAGGCGGGTGAATTCGGGCTGACTAAGAGTGGGCAAAAGCTGGCGGGCCTGCTTATGTTTATTACCGATATCGACGGCGTCGGCCTGGAGCGGGCCCAAGACCTGATCCTCACGACAGGTTTTTATTGGGATATGGACGACCGCACGCGCGAATGGTCCAAGCGCTATTCAGACCGTAATAATGGCCGCGCACCTACCATGGCCCAGGCCGGTGTTTATTCGTCAGTACTGCACTTTCTGAAGGCCGCGCAAGCCAGCGGCAAGCTCGAAGGCGATGCCGTCATGACGCAGTTGCGCAGCATGAAAATTGATGACATGTTTGCCCGGAACGCCTACCTGCGTAAAGACGGTCGCCTGGTGCACGATATGTACCTGGTCCAGGTAAAGAAGCCCGAGGAGTCGAAAGGTCGCTGGGATTACTACAAAGTCCTGCGGACGATACCTGGGAATGATGCCTTCCGGCCGCTGGATCAGGGCGGCTGCCCGCTGGTCGCTGCCAAGTAAGCCGAATCCGCAATGGGCCGGGGCGTTTACCGGCCTTTTGAGGACGTGCGCTGCTGTTCCCTGGCCCTGAGCACGTGGCGCCGTATTTTGCCTGTGGTGGTCAGCGGCAGGCTGTCGACAAATTCGATTTCGCGTGGCATCTGGTACGGCGCCAGGCGCGTTCTGACGTGTTCTTGCAGTTCCGCCTGCAGGGCCAGAGGGTCACGCGCCGCCAAGCCATTACGCAACACCACATACGCTTTGATCAAAGTGCCACGGGTGTCGTCGGGCTTGGGGACGACCGCAGCGTTGGCGACTGCCACATGGCGCAGCAGACAGTCTTCGATCTCGCCTGGGCCGATGCGGTAGCCCGAGCTTTTGAAGACGTCGTCGCCGCGTCCCGCATACCAGTAGTAGCCGTCGTCGTCGACCGAAGCCAAGTCGCCGGTCAGGCACCAGTCGCCTTTGAATTTTTCCTGGGTGGCGGCTTCATCGCGCCAATAGCCCAGAAACAGGATGGGGTCGGGGTGGCCGTGTATGTCGTAGCGGTTGAGCGCGATTTCCCCGATCTGACCGGGGGCGCATGGGATTCCGTTTTCATCGACAACGGCCACTTTATGGCCCGGGTATGGCCGGCCGATGCTGCCAGGTTTGGCGGGCCATTTCAGGCAGCTGTTGCCGACCAGATAATTCATTTCGGTTTGGCCGAACATTTCATTGGGAGCTACGCCCAACGCCGTCTGGCACCATTCGAAGACCACTTTTCCGACACTTTCACCCGCCGACATGATGGCCCGCAAGTGTAGATCGTGGTGCGCCTTGGGGGTGGGCTGTTCTTGCATCATCAACTTGATGGCGGTGGGAAACAGAAAGGTGTTCGTGACACGGTAGCGCTGCATGATCTCAAACGCCCGTGTCACCGAAAAGCGGCCTAACGTGCCGACGATGGGATGGCCGAAATACAGCGTGGGCAAGAGGGCATCCATAAGTCCCCCCGTCCAGGTCCAGTCGGCGGGACTCCAGAAAACGTCTCCTTTCTGGGGAAACCAGTTTTGCGAGGCAACGAATCCGGGCAAGTTGCCGATCAAAGCGCTGTGCGCCAGTAGTGCCCCTTTGGGGGGGCCAGTGGTGCCGGACGTATATAGCAATAGCGCCGGACTGTCGGACTTTGTGGGAAGCGTCTTGAAGGTGACAGGCTGGCGTGCCAGCAAGCTGCGCCATGGAATAACGGTTTCGTGCGGGTACTCCAGCGCAATGACTTGCGTCAGGCTGGGACATTGCAGCTGCGCTTCCAGTAGATCGGGCGCGGTGTCGGCATCGACGATGGCGACTCGAGCATCGGCGTCGCGCAGCCGTACTGCCAGGCCATCCGCACCGAAGAGCGAGGACAACGGCAAGGCAGTGGCTCCGACACTGAAAATGGCCATATATGCGGCGACGGCCTCGGGGCGCTGGCCCATGACCAGCGCAACGCGGTCGCCCGGCTTGACGCCCATTTTGATGAGCCCATTGGCCAATTGATTAGTGGTCTCGGATAGGCGGGAGAATGTCCAGACTTGGCGCTCGCCGCTTTCATTTTCGTGGAAAATGGCAATTTTCCGGCTTTCCAGCGGCGTTTCTGCCCATCGGTGCACACACGCCTGTGCGATGTTGAATTGAGAGGGGACAAACCACTGGTAAGTCGGGTACAGCTCCGAGTATTGGTCGTTCATTATCTTTTGGATTCAACAAGGCGGACAGAAGGCGCAAACTTCTTCAGCCTCAAGCATGAACGACAAGCGGGTTCTGTGCAATGCCTGCAGGGGAGAAACGCAGGCATTAAGGGTTTTTACGGACGGACCAGGTTTTTCTTTGCGTCGATAAGCCGGGTGCCCAGTATGCGGTCATGCAGAAATTGTCCGTCGGGATCGAACCATGTCCAAATAAAGATGCTGAAAGGGGCGAACACGATTAGAAGATCCGTAGAGCTGTAGCCTGTCATGCGCGACGCGAGCAAGACCACAAGGGCGGCAAGCAGGGGTATGGGCCAGAGTAGTGCATACCGCAGCATTAGCCGAGGCAGTTCGGGCTTGGCGCCATTGCGTTCGGTCAGGCGAATGTTCCAGGTTTTCATGGGCAGCGTTTGGCCGCCCTTATGCCAACACATGACGAAGTAGATTCCGACGGCAACGAATACGACGGCCTGTCGAGCATGCCGGAACATCAGGCCATCGCGGCTTTGCGTCAGTGTGTCGAATAAATAGCTGGCGACGAAAACCACGCCGAACAGCAGGATGCCTTCGTACAGCATGCTGGCGAAACGACGCAGGCGGCTAGGCGCGAGGGAGACGGTGGTAAGGCTGGAAGCAGGCATGGTTTATGACGGGGAGAATAGAAGAATGGCCCAAGGGGCGAATGGATCAGTGGCCGCTATTATCCCGCAGAATGCGCCAGGCAAGAAAAAAGCCGCAATTTGCGGCTTCGGTCGTACTGGCATGCCTCTGCCAACCGGTGCGTCAGCTTGCCGAGTTCGCGGTGCTGTGGCTTACCGTGCGTGCGCTGCCCAGCATGGCAAGCAGTTTCGTGTACAGCTTCTTCAAGGATTCGACCGGCTTGAAGCGCAGCTGTTCTTCGATCGCCTGTTGCATCAAGTGACGTTCGAGTTCATCTGTTAAACGGGTATTTTTGCCTACGTTAATCACAATGGACCTCTTTGCTTAAAAATTGAACGCTTCGTTCAAGGGTTAACCCCAGTATAGGGTTAACCCTGCCGATAAGCAAGTGATACGTACTGTGATTCTTCGTATCGTGGCATAAGCACAACTATTTATCCCGATAGCCCGCAGACACCATTTCGAAACTGAATAGACGACAGTCCAACGAGCCGTTATAGATGGGGAATCGTCGCAGCGGTTTCAAACGCAGGCGCTTGGGCAGATCCATGTCATTGGAAATGATGTTGATGCTCCAGCCGCTATAGTTCTGTTTCAGGTTTTGCGACCAGGCGCGCCATAGCCCGCTATCGTCCTCATCAGGCAGCCGCTCCCCGTAGGGGGGATTGGTGACCAGCCATCCCGTTGCGGCCGGTGGCGGCACCGAGCGGGCATCGCCCACCTCGAAATGGATGCAGTCAGGAGCCAGCCCGGCGCGTTCCATGTTTCTCTGCGCTGCTTCAATGGCGTCAGGATCAATATCGTACCCGACAATAGGGCTGTCGAGCCGGGTGGCGATCCGTGAGCGGGCCTCATCTTTTAAATCATGCCAATGATGCGCGTTGTGATTGCGCAGGCGCTCGAAGCCGAAGGGGCGTGAGATACCAGCAGGAACACCCAGCGCAATCCACGCGGCTTCGATCAATATGGTGCCGCTGCCGCAGAACGGGTCGATCAATGCCTGCGCCGGGTCCCAGCCCGACAAGGCCAGCAAGCCGGCGGCAAGATTCTCGCGCAAGGGGGCCTCGCCCTTGT
>CAZONP010000087.1:0-9152 GCA_964581155.1 uncultured Candidimonas sp.
TCGCGCTTGGTGGTGCTCTAGGGACGATTGCCGTCATCGTGCGCCAGGAAATCGTGCTTTTCATCATGGGCGGCGTCTTCGTAGCCGAGACGGTTTCTGTGATGCTGCAAGTCCTATGGTTCAAGTACACGAAAAGGCGTTACGGCGAGGGGCGGCGAATGTTTCGCATGGCCCCGTTGCACCATCACTTTGAAGTCACCGGCTGGAAAGAGACCCAAGTGGTCGTCCGCTTCTGGATCATCAGCATGATGCTGGTATTGATTGGCTTGGCAAGTCTGAAATTACGATGAACACAATGCGCTTCCCCTCTTTGCGTACCGACGGCCTGACCCTGATACTGGGCCTGGGCGAGACTGGTGTTGCCGCCGCCTTGTGGTGCGCGCAGCACGGTGCGCAATTGAGGGTGCTGGATACGCGACTGGAACCGGGCGGCCTGGCCGCGCTGCGCGAAGCGCTCGATGGCTCGCGCGTTGCCTACCACCTCGGCGTCGACGCATTCCAGCCGGAAGCTCTGGACGGGGTGCACACCATCGTCATAAGTCCCGGACTATCTCCGGAACAAGAGCCCGTCAAGCGCTTGTTGGCATTGGCGCGGGAGCGCGGCATCGATGTGTTGGGCGAGGTTGAACTGTTCGCCCGGGCGTTGGCCGACATGGCCCAGCAAGGGTATCAGCCCCGGCTATTGGCAGTGACGGGCACCAACGGCAAGACGACAGTCACCGCAATGGCGCGCCATCTTGCGCAGGCGGCCGGAATGACCGTGCGCGCAGCGGGCAACATCAGCCCGGCGGCGTTGTCGGCGTTGAGCGACGCGCTGGCAAAGGAAGCGTTGCCCGATGTCTGGATTCTGGAGTTATCTAGCTTCCAGCTGGACGCCGTTTACTCTCTGACTCCGGATGCCGCAGTGGTGTTGAATATCAGTCAGGATCATCTGGATTGGCATGGATCGATGCAGGCGTATGTCGCCGCCAAGGCCCGGCTGCTCGGCATGGCGCGCATTGCAATCGTGAATCGTGATGATCCGGCAGTGTCGGGCATGGTGCCTGACCTGGCGTCGCCGGCTGTGCGCAGTTTTGGCAGGGATTTGCCCACGCTGGAAGGCGACGTCGGTCTGGAGACTAATAATGGCGTCACGTGGCTGGTTGGCGCGGATCCGGTCGACCTCGACCAGCCCGTTGCCTCGACGCGACGCAAAAAGGTGGTGGCCGAACCGGTTCGCTGCGCTGGGCGCGTACTGCGCCTTATGCCTATCGATGCGTTGCGCGTACGCGGTCAGCACAATGCCTTGAATGCGCTGGCGGCCATGGCGTTGGGACGCAGTCTGGGTTGGGGTTGGGCGAGCATGCTGCATGCGCTGCGCGACTATGGCGGCGAACCGCATCGTACCGAGTTCGTGCGAACCATCGCCGGCGTTGATTTCGTCAACGACAGCAAGGGCACGAACGTCGGTGCCACGGTTGCCGCGCTTCAGGGCATGGGGCGGCCCGTGGTGCTGATCGCAGGCGGACTGGGCAAGGGACAGGATTTCACTCCACTGGGCGCGGCCGTGCACGAACATGCACGCGCTGTGGTCCTCATTGGCCAGGATGCCGAATGCATCGCGCGTGCATTGAGCTCGTGCGCCGTACCGGTCGAACGCGCCTCTTCCATGGCCGATGCCGTGGAGCGCGCCTTGGCGTTGGCGACCCCGGGAGACACGGTCCTGCTGTCGCCTGCCTGCGCCAGTATGGATATGTTTCGCAACTACGGTCATCGGGGCCAGTGCTTCGTTGACGAAGTGACCGAGCTGGCGCTCGATCATGGGGAGGTCGCATGAGCCTGTTCGCTGAACTGACCTCCAGCGTCAACGCCGTGCGGCCTGGCCGCACGACCATGCCGAGTTTCGATATTTCCCTGATCATTGCCATCAGCACGCTGGTCATGTTTGGATTGCTGATGGTTTACTCCGCCTCGATCGCGTTGGCGGACGGGCCGCGCTACGAAAGCTATGGCCGTTTCTATTTCGTGATACGCCACGGCGTGTTCATCGCGATCGGCGTATTCGCGGCCTTGCTTGCCTTGAGCATACCCATGAAAGTCTGGCAAAAGGCGGCGCTGCCGTTATTTCTGCTATGCCTGGTGCTGCTGCTCCTGGTACTCGTGCCTGGCATCGGCCGCGAAGTGAATGGGGCGCGTCGATGGCTGCCACTGGGTCCGGTCAACTTCCAGCCATCCGAGCTGATGAAGGTGGCCGTGTTGCTGTATGCGGCCGACTACACCGTGCGCAAGCAGCAATACATGCAGAATTTCGTGCGCGGCTTCCTGCCCATGGCGTGCTCGCTTGCGGTGGTCGGAATCGTGTTGTTGCTCGAACCCGACCTTGGCGCGTTTATGGTCATTGTGGCAATTGCCGTGGGTATTTTGTTTATCGGCGGCATCAACGGCAAGCTTTTCTCGATACTGCTTTCGATCATGGTGGGCAGTTTCCTGCTGTTGATCTGGCTGTCGCCATGGCGCCGCGAGCGCTTGTTCGTGTATCTGGATCCCTGGAATCCGGACAACGCCTATGGCAGCGCCTATCAGTTGTCGCATTCGCTTATTGCGCTGGGGCGCGGCGAATGGTTGGGCGTAGGTCTGGGCTCCAGTGTCGAAAAACTTCACTATCTGCCCGAAGCCCATACGGACTTCATTGTGGCGGTTATTGGCGAAGAGCTTGGCTTCATCGGGGTCATGGGGCTCATCTCGCTGTTCGTCTTCATCGTATGGCGGGGGTTCGAGATTGGGCGCCAGGCCATTGCAATGGAGCGCATCTTCAATGGCCTGGTAGCCCAGGGCGTTGCCTTGTGGTTTGGCGTCCAGACGTTCATCAATATCGGTGTGTGCCTGGGGCTGTTGCCTACAAAAGGCTTGACCCTGCCCATGGTGAGCTATGGCGGCACCGGCATTGTGATGAATCTGGCTGCGATGGCCTTGCTGTTGCGGGTGGATTTCGAGAATCGTAATTTGATGCGGGGCAAACGCACATGACAACGCGCACGTTATTGATCATGGCAGGCGGCACGGGCGGGCATATTATGCCGGGCTTGGCTGTGGCCCATGAAATGAAGGCGCGTGGTTGGCGAGTATTGTGGCTGGGTCACCCCGAACGCATGGAAGGCCGGCTCGTGCCGCCCGAAGGGTTTGACCTCATCCCGTTGCGCTTTGCGGGCATGCGTGGCAAGGGCGTGGCAACGCTTTTAAAACTGCCGTTCTCGCTGACGGGCGCATGCTGGCAGGCCTGGAAGGCGCTGCGCCGGACTCGTCCAGACGTGGTTCTGGGTATGGGCGGTTATGTCGCTTTTCCAGGCGGCATCGTATCGGCGCTGCGGCGCGTTCCCCTGGTCATTCACGAGCAGAACGCTGTCGCCGGCACCGCCAACCGCTGGCTTGCCGCGTTGGCGAGCAAGGTTCTTGTCGGGTTTCCCGGTGCATTGCCTGGTGCGGTCATGGTGGGCAATCCCGTCAGGCATGCCTTGACCCAGACCGCGCCAGCGGCGCAGCGTTATGCAAGTCGTCAGGGTCCGTTGCGCTTGCTGGTCATTGGCGGCAGCCTGGGGGCGTCGGCATTGAATGCCGTTGTCCCGAAAGCGCTGGCCTTGCTGGCACCCGACGAACGCCCTGTTGTCGTGCACCAGGCCGGTGAGCAGCATCTGTCCACCGTACAGTCCACGTACCAGTCGGTGGGCGTGCAGGCCGCCACCCATGCCTTCATTCAGGATATGGCCCAAGCCTTGTCGGACGCGGATGTGGTCATCTGCCGCGCGGGGGCCATGACGGTTGCGGAAGTGGCCGCTGTGGGCGTGGCGGCTTTGTTCATACCGTTTCCGTATGCAATCGACGATCACCAGACAGCGAACGCGCGCTACCTGAGCGAATGCGATGGCGGCTGGCTGCAACAGCAGTCGGGGCTTACCCCGGAATGGCTGGCGCTCTGGTTGCGCAAGGCAACCCGGGCAGGGCTTGCCAAGGTCGCGCAGCATGCGCATGAGCACGCATGCTTGAACGCCACGCAGCAGATAGCGGATGCGTGTGAATTATCAGCCAGGAGGCAGGCGTGAAGTACAGAATTCAAAGCATCCATTTTGTCGGTATTGGCGGCTCGGGCATGAGCGGCATTGCCGAAGTGCTGTTGAATCTGGGTTATTCAATCAGCGGCTCCGACTTGTCCGATACCCCGGTGACACGACGCTTGGCTGAGCTTGGCGCGCGTATTACGATCGGGCATTCCGCCGAGGCTGTGAAGGGCGCGGGCGCCATCGTCACGTCGACCGCGGTGTCTGGCGATAATCCGGAGGTGCTTGCGGCGAGGGCGGCGCGCATACCCGTGGTGCCGCGCGCGCTCATGCTGGCCGAACTGATGCGCCTTAAACGTGGCATTGCCGTCGCCGGTACGCACGGCAAGACCACGACAACCAGCCTGGTGGCCAGCGTGTTCGCCGCAGGGGATCTTGACCCGACCTTCGTTATTGGCGGAAGGCTTAATTCGGCGGGTGCCAATGCGCGTCTGGGTCAAGGTGAATTCATTGTCGTCGAAGCCGACGAGTCCGACGCCTCCTTCCTGAATCTGCTGCCGGTCATGGCCATCATCACGAATATTGATGTTGATCACATGGACACCTATGGGCATGATGTGGCGCGCCTGAAAAGCGCGTTCATCGAGTTCACCCACCGCTTGCCGTTTTACGGCACGGCAATCTTGTGTGGCGACGACGCCAATGTGCGCGAAATCATTCCATTCGTTTCGCGTCCTGTGACAACGTATGGCATTGATACCGAAGCGCAGGTTCGCGCAACCAATCTTCGCGCCGAGGGCACTGTGATGCGATTCGACGTGGAGCGCCAGGGCGTGTCCGGCATGCTGCCGCTGTTGCCGGTCAGCCTGAACCTGCCTGGTCGGCACAATGTGCTCAATGCCCTGGCGGCCATTGCCGTCGCCACTGAGCTGGGCGTAGCCGACAAGACCATATCAGCGGCACTGACCGCCTTCCATGGCGTGGGGCGCCGTTTCACCCAAATGGGCGACTTCGCCGTAACCGCGCGCCAGGGCGGCGGCAGTTTCACGCTAATCGACGATTACGGTCATCACCCCGTCGAGATGGCAGCCACGCTCGCCGCCGCGCGTGGCGCATGGCCGCATCGGCGCATTGTGCTGGCTTTCCAGCCGCATCGTTACACTCGCACCCGGGATTGCTTCGAAGATTTTGTGCGCGTGCTGGGATCGGCCGATGCCGTGTTGCTCACAGAAGTCTATGCGGCGGGTGAACAGGCCCTCGTGGCGGCGGACGGCAGGGCGCTCGCGCGCGCTTTGCGGGTCGCCGGAAAGGTGGAACCGGTATTTGTCGATGACGTGGCGGATCTGGCCCGGTCAATCATTGACTTCACGCGCGACGGCGATGTCGTCGTGGTCATGGGCGCGGGTTCGATCAGCCGCGTGCCGGTGCAGATAGGAGAGCTTTATGAGTGACAATTTTGGCCGTGTAGGTGTCCTGTATGGCGGCCGCTCGGCAGAACGCGAAGTTTCGCTGATGTCCGGCCGCGGCGTGCACACCGCCTTGCGCAGCGCGGGAATCGACGCACATTTATTTGATACAGGGCAATACACGCTGGTCGACCTGGTCAAGGCGGGCTTTGATCGGGTGTTCATCGCACTGCATGGTCGGTACGGCGAAGACGGAACGCTGCAAGGTGCGTTGGAGTTGCTTGGGCTGCCGTACACAGGCAGCGGGCCGCTTGGCTCGAGCCTGGCAATGAACAAGATCGTCACCAAGAAAATGTGGCTGCAGCATCAGCTGCCTACGCCCAAGTTTGCCGTCCTGACGGCGCAAGCCGATCTGGATGCGGCGGTTGCCGACATTGGCTTCCCCATGATTCTCAAGCCGCCCCACGAGGGATCCACGCTTGGCATCACGCGTGTCGATGCGTTGACCGATCTGCAGAGCGCTTACCTGGCAGCCGCCCGCTATGACGGCGAAGTGCTGGCCGAGCAGTTCATACAGGGACGGGAGCTGACGGTGCCGCTGTTGGGGAAAGGCCGCGAGGCGCGCGCTTTGCCGATCATCGAAATCGTCGCGCCCGGCGGCAACTACGACTACGAGCACAAGTACATATCCAACGACACGCAATACATCTGCCCCGCCGAGCTCGACACCGCGCTGTCGGCATCGATCATGCAACTGGCGCAGAAGGCCTACGTCGCCCTGGAATGCGAAGGTTGGGGCCGCGCCGATTTCATGCTGGATGCCGACGGCAAGCCGTGGTTGCTGGAAATGAACACCTCGCCCGGTATGACCAGCCACTCTCTTGTACCCATGAGTGCCAAGGCCTCGGGCATGAGCTACGTGGATCTTTGCATTGCCATTTTGTCCAGCGCCTCCTGCAAGGTGCAGGACGCTTCATCAACCTGAACAGGAACGTATTGTGTTTTCCGACGCCCGCCTGACCAACTTCATAGCCAACACGCTTGCATTGCTTGCTGTGCTGGCCATGCTGTGTGGCGGCGTCGTCTGGATTGCGCAACGACCGTATTTCGCCATCGCTGAAATTCAGATAGAACCGATGCGCAACGATACACTGAATTACGTTTCGTCAGCCGCTATCCAGGCGACAATAGCGGGTAGGATTACTGGCAATTTTTTCTCCATCGATCTCGACGACACCCGAGCGCTCATTGAGACGGCGCCGTGGGTGCGACATGCCCGGATTCGGCGCACGTGGCCGAACGCATTGGCGGTCCATATCGAAGAACAGCAGCCGCTGGCCTTGTGGAACGAGGATCAAATGATCAACTCGTGGGGCGAGGCTTTTGCCGCCAATCTTGGGGAGCTCGATGACGACGTGCGGCTTCCCCAGCTTAGCGGGCCCACCAGCTCCGAGCGGTTGGTGGTGCAACGCTATGCGGAGATCGCCCGTTGGTTCGCGCCGCTCAATCTGCGCGTTCACGAAGTCACGCTCAGTCCTCGTTATGCCTGGAACGTCACGTTGTCGGACGGCGTTCAATTAAATCTTGGGCGTGATCCGGCCGCCGATGTGGCCGATCCGCACGGCCGCGCGGGTGCATTGCCGTTCGCCGCGCGTATCGAACGCTTTGTCCATGCGTGGCCGGGGCTGAACAAACGGCTCGATGGCCGCAAGATCAGCAACGCCGATTTGCGTTATTCCAACGGGTTCGCCATTACCTTGGCTCCCGTTCCTCTTACCCCTAACAAATAAAAAGACTATGACCCGTGACATCAAGGACCTGATCGTTGCACTCGACATTGGCACCAGTAAAGTGGTGGCGGTGGTGGCCGAAATATTGCCGGAAGGGCGTTTCGAAGTATTGGGCCTGGGCCAGCACGAATCCCAGGGGATGCGCAAAGGCGTAGTGATCAACATCGAATCCACGGTCAACTCCATTCAGCGGGCGTTGGAAGAGGCCGAGCTGATGGCGGACTGCAAGATCCGCGAGGTATATACCGGAATCGCGGGCAGTCACATCACGAGCTTCAATTCCAGCGGCATGGTTGCCGTCAAGGACAAGGAAGTGACGGCCACCGATGTGGCGCGCGTGATAGAGACTGCCAAGGCAGTGAACATTCCGACGGACCAGCAGGTGCTGCATGTGCTGACGCAGGAGTTCATCGTGGACTCCCAGGAAGACATACGCGAACCGATAGGAATGAGTGGCCTGCGCCTGGAAGTGCGTGTGCACATCGTCACCGGCGCCGTCAGTGCGGCCCAGAATATTGTCAAATGCGTGCGCCGCTGCGGTCTTGAAGTGCAGGACCTTATTCTTCAGCCGCTGGCCTCCAGCATGGCCTGCCTGACATCGGACGAGAAGGAACTGGGTGTGGTCCTGGTCGACGTTGGCGGCGGCACGACCGACGTCGCCATCTATACCGGGGGCGCGATTCGTCATACGGCCGTGGTGCCGATTGCCGGCGACCAGATCACCAGCGATATCGCTGCCATGTTGCGCACACCGACGCCCGACGCCGAAGAGATCAAGTTGCGTTTCGGTATTGCCAAGCAAGTATTGGCCAATGCCGACGAGCATATCGAAGTGCCCGGCCTGGGCGACCGCCCTAACCGGCAGGTAAAGCGCCAGGCGTTGGGCGCGGTCATCGAGCCAAGAATCGAAGAGTTATTTACGTTCGTGCAGCAAATCGTACGCGAATCCGGTTATGAAGACCTGCTTGCGTCGGGAGTTGTACTGACCGGGGGCACGTCGCTCATGCCAGGCATTGTCGAGCTTGCGGAAGACGTTTTCTTGAAACCCGTGCGTATTGGCTTGCCGTCGTATGAAGGCAGCCTGGCCGACGTCATGCACAACCCGCGCTTTTCAACGGTTATGGGTTTATTGGCCGAGGCGCGATTACAGCGTGCGCGAGGCCGCAAGGTGGCGCAACAAAAGGGAAGTTTCAAGACCCTGCTCGCGCGCATGAAGGAGTGGTTTATGAATTAAGGCCGCGAGGCCTTGATGGGCAGGCGGCATAAGCCTGTTCACGGAGGCGTTTCAAATCAGCTGCGAGTCGGAAAGACTGGCAATTCCTTTGAAACCATTCCGAACAATAAAGCAGGTCTGGGGAAAAACTTTTTGTATTTATCGCTATTACGGATATGTGAGGGAGTCAAATCATGATGAATTTTGAAATGCTTGATACGAGCGCCAATGGGACTGTAATTAAAGTCGTTGGTGTGGGCGGTGCGGGCGGCAATGCCGTCGCGCACATGATACGTTCGGGCGTGAGCGGCGTGGATTTCATTTGCGCCAACACGGATGCGCAGGCGTTGCAGACCAGCGAAGCACCTGTGCAGATTCGCCTTGGCCGCACCGGCCTGGGTGCAGGTGCCAAGCCGGACCAAGGCCGTGCCGCAGCCGAAACCGCCCGCGAGGAAATTCGCGCGGCATTGACGGGTGCGCACATGGTGTTCATCACCGCAGGCATGGGCGGCGGCACCGGTACGGGTGCGGGTCCCGTCGTGGCCGAGGTGGCGAAGGAACTCGGTATTCTTACCGTGGGTGTGGTCACGAAGCCATTTTCCTTCGAAGGCAACAAGCGCCTTAAGATGGCGGAAGAGGGCATTGCCGAACTGACCAAGCATGTCCATTCGCTGATTGTCGTGGTTAATGATTACCTGTACGACCTGATTGT
>CAZONP010000088.1:0-6668 GCA_964581155.1 uncultured Candidimonas sp.
TTTGCGGTTAAGCGCGCGCTTGGTGAGCCGGTGCATGTCGAGGCCGATGTGTTCATGGACGGGCACGATGCCATTGCCGTCAGCGTGTTATGGCGGGCAATTGACGAAGCAAAATGGCATCACCTTCCCATGGAGCATATGGGTAATGATCGGTGGAGGGCTACGTTCAGGCCCGACAAGCTGGGCCGCCACAGCTTTGCCATCCGCGCCTGGCTGGATGTATGGCGCACGTATTGCGACGCGCTGCAAAAGAAAACGGCGGCCAACCAGGATGTTTCACTGGACGTGGAAGAAGGCAGGGCGCTGCTTGCGGCCGCATTGGAACGCGCGCGCGACGATATGCCGGGTCCGGCCAATGTCATCGCCACCTCGCTCAATGCAATCGGGACTCCACAGGCAGCCACCAGCCGGCCACGCTACAGAAGAACGCGCAGTTCCGCAGCGGGGCAGACCGCCGGCCCGGGGCCCGCAATTCCGACAAGTGAGGCACACCAGGTGGATGTGTTGTTGTCGCAGGATTTGCAGCAAGCCATGCTGGCGGTCGACAGCCATCCCTTTGAAGTGAACGACATGACTCTGTACCCTGTGTCCGTCGAACGGCGTGAGGCAGGCTTTGCCAGTTGGTACGAGATATTCCCCCGTTCGCAGGGACCTGCAGCGGGTGTGCATGGCACCTTCATCGATGTCATGGACCGGCTCCCCGCGATTCAGGAAATGGGCTTTGATGTCTTGTATTTCCCGCCGATTCATCCCATCGGCATGCGTAACAGAAAGGGGAGGAATAACGCGCTGGCCGCCGCGCCGCAGGATCCGGGCAGCCCGTATGCGATTGGGTCGCCGGACGGCGGCCACGACGCCTTGCATCCGGATTTGGGTTCACTGGACGACTTTCGCCGGCTGGTTCGCGCGGCACGTGAGCACGATCTGGAAATCGCCATGGACTTCGCCATCCAGTGCTCGCCTGATCATCCTTGGCTGGCCGATCACCCGGACTGGTTCGACTGGCGCGCCGACGGT
Organism: uncultured Candidimonas sp.; assembly: GCA_964581155.1. Lineage (GTDB taxonomy): Bacteria > Pseudomonadota > Gammaproteobacteria > Burkholderiales > Burkholderiaceae_B > Pollutimonas. The sequence continues at coordinate 1,018 of CAZONP010000088.1, forward strand.
TCGTTGCGCTATGCGGAGAATCCGCCGAAACGCTACGAGGATATCGTCAACCCGGACTTTTACAGTCCATCGGCCAGTGCTCCGCAACAAGCGGCGCTATGGCGCGCCCTGCGGGACGTTATCCTGTTCTGGATAGACCAGGGCGTGCAGACCTTCCGGGTTGATAACCCACACACCAAGCCTTTGCCATTCTGGCAGTGGATGATTGCTGAAGTGCAAAGCGTTCATCCCGCAGCCGTCTTTCTGTCGGAAGCGTTCACGCGTCCAAAAATGATGTACCGGCTGGCCAAGGTGGGATTTTCGCAGTCGTACACGTATTTCACCTGGCGCAACACCAAGCGGGAACTGATCGATTACCTCGAAGAGCTAACCACGTCGCCGGCCGTGGAGTTTTTTCGTCCGAATTTTTTCGTTAACACGCCGGACATCAATCCCTATTTCTTACAGACGTCGGGGCGCCCAGGCTTTCTTATACGGGCGGCGCTTGCCACAACGACGTCGGGGCTGTGGGGCATGTATAACGGGTTCGAGCTATGCGAGGCGACCCCCGTGCCGGGTAAGGAAGAGTACCTCGACTCGGAAAAATACCAGTTGCGATGGTGGGACTGGGACCGCCCTGGCAATATCGTGGCCGAGATAACGCAACTTAACCGAATTCGCCGTGGAAACCCCGCTTTGCAGTCGCATCGAGGCATACAGTTTCACGACGTGGACAACGACCAGATCCTGTTTTTCTCGAAAGAGACCGATAACGGCGATAACGTGGTGCTCGTCATGATAAGCCTGGATCCGCACGGACCTCAGGCGGGGACGCTAGATCTGCCTTTATGGAAATGGCATTTGCCCGACAACGCGACCGTACCCGTTCAAGAGCTTTTCCAGGATTTCCGGTTCAGCCTGCATGGGCGTTACCAACCAGTACGCCTGACCCCCGACCAGCCTTTCCTGATATGGCGCCTGTTGCGGCATGTCTGAGGATACTGAAGAGAGCGTTATGGCTTTATCGAAGAAAACAAGTTCACGTGTTCCGAACAGCCCGCTCTGGTACAAGGATGCGGTCATCTACCAGCTTCACGTCAAATCGTTCTTCGATGCCAACAATGATGGGAAGGGCGATTTTGCGGGGTTGATCGCCAAGCTGGGCTACATCGCCGAACTGGGTGTCAACACCGTATGGCTGCTGCCCTTCTACCCATCTCCCAGGCTCGACGATGGCTATGATATAGCGGAATATCGCGGCGTCCACGAAGACTACGGAGCTATGGCCGATGTCAGGAAATTCATCCGTGCCGCGCATGAGCATGGCCTGCGCGTCATCACCGAGCTTGTCGTCAATCACACATCGGATCAGCACGCGTGGTTCCAGCGCGCCCGGAGCGCCAAGGCGGGGTCGGCCGCCCGGGACTTTTATGTCTGGTCGGATAACGACCAGGCGTATGGCGGCACGCGCATCATTTTCTGCGACACCGAGAAATCGAACTGGACGTGGGACCCGGTGGCGGGCGCTTATTTCTGGCACCGTTTCTATTCCCATCAGCCGGACCTGAACTACGACAACCCCAAAGTACTCAAGGAAATCATCAATGTCATGCGGTTCTGGCTGGACATGGGGGTGGATGGCTTAAGGCTGGACGCCGTGCCCTATCTCGTTGAGCGTGAAGGTACGAATAACGAGAACCTTCCGGAAACCCATGCTGTTCTGCGCCAGATACGCGCGGTTATGGACGCGGATTATCCCGACCGTCTGCTGTTGGCTGAAGCCAACCAGTGGCCGGAGGACGCACAGGAATATTTCGGCGACGGGGACGAATGCCACATGTCCTTTCATTTCCCGCTGATGCCCAGAATGTACATGGCCATCGCGCGAGCGGATCGTTTTCCGATCACTGACATCATGCAGCAGACACCGGAGATTCCGGAGAATTGCCAGTGGGCCATTTTCCTGCGCAACCACGACGAACTTACGCTGGAAATGGTGACCAGCAGCGAACGCGATTATCTGTGGGAGGTGTATGCGGCTGATCGGCTTGCGCGCATCAATCTCGGCATCCGCCGGCGCCTGGCGCCCTTGCTTGAGCGCGACAGGCGCCGTATTGAACTAATGAATAGTCTGTTGCTTTCCATGCCGGGTACGCCGGTGCTGTATTACGGCGACGAGTTGGGCATGGGCGACAATATTCATCTTGGCGATCGGGATGGCGTGCGTACACCCATGCAATGGACGGCTGATCGCAATGGCGGATTCTCGCGAGCCGATCCCGAGCGGCTGTCGCTGCCCGTGCTGATGGGCCCGCTTTATGGCTACGAGGCCGTCAACGTCGAAGCGCAGCAGCGCGATCCGCATTCATTATTGAACTGGACGCGGCGTATGCTGGCCAAGCGCCAACAGACGCATGTATTCGGCAGGGGAAGCCTGAATTTCCTCTACCCCGGCAACCGCAAGATCCTGGCATATCTGCGCGAATATGACGGCGTGTCCCTGTTGTGCGTGGCCAATTTGTCGAACGCCTCGCAACCGGTCGAGCTGGACTTGTCGTCCATGTCGGGACGGGTGCCCATAGAGCTGCTTGGCGGCACGCCATTTCCCACCATCGGTGAACTGCCTTATCTGTTGACGTTGCCTCCCTATGGCTTTTACTGGTTCGAGCTTAGCGCCAGTGCGTCGCCGCCCAGCTGGCACGCATCCATGCCTGAGCAAATGACGGAATACGCGACCCTGGTGCTACGCAAGCGCGCAGGCTATCAATTGCTTGAAGGTTCGCGCCGCGTGTTGTGCAAGGACGTCCTGCCGCTCTATCTGGCACGTCAGCGGTGGTTTTCCGGCAGTAAAAGAATCAAGTCTGTCGATATCGTCTATATCGTGCCGCTGCCGGGCCAGAGTGATATGTTCCTCGCCGAATTCGACGTTGACATGGGTAGCGGCCCCTCAACGTATTTTCTGCCATTGGTCTTGGTGTGGTCGGAATCGGTGAGCGGGATGGCTCAGCAGTACGCGATGGCCCGGGTAAGACGCGGATCTGAACTTGGGCTGGCCACCGACGCTTTCGCCGTTCCTGACTTTGCGCTGGCCATTCTGGATAATCTTCAAAATAATCGTGAAATACCGATCGAGACGTCCAAGCGCAGATCGATGCTGCGCTTTCAGGGGGAACCCGCGCTCGCCGATGTTGAGTGGCCGGCTGAGATGACCGTCGACTGGTTTCATGGCGAGCAGTCCAATAGCTCGATGTCGCTGGGTAACACGGCAATCCTGAAGCTGGTCCGTCATGCCGCCCCCGGGGTGAATCCAGAGGCGGAAATGACACGGCAGCTGACGCGTTGCGGCTATATGAATTCCGCCGCCTTGCTTGGCGAGCTGGTTCGTATCGAGGCGGACGGCACGCCCCACACATTGGCCTTGTTGCATGCCCGCGTGGCGAATCAGGGCGACGCGTGGGCGTGGACCCAGGATTACTTGAAGCGCACGCTCGAAAGTGCCACGCTGACCGGCGAAACTCGGGCGGATTATGAAGAAGAACTGAGGGGGTATGTCACCGTTGCCGCAGCCATAGGAAGACGTCTGGCGCAGTTGCATGAGGTGATGGCGCAGCCGAGCGACGACCCGGCTTTTGCGCCCGAAGTGGCGTCCAATGCCGACGCAAAGGCGTGGGCCAAGGATGTGCGTGCCATGTTCACTAACGCCTTGAAAGCGATGTCAGACACGGAGTCGACGCTGGCGGAACCCGCCAGGCGCATGTTGGACGAACTGCGGGACAATCAGCAATTGTTGTTGGGCGAAGTGGATCGCCGCGCCAAACTGGCGGTTGGGTCCTTGCGCACGCGCATACATGGCGACTTTCACCTTGGGCAAGTGCTGATCGCCCAGAACGACGTCTACCTGATCGACTTCGAGGGGGAGCCGGTGCGCCCGCTGAGTGAACGGCGCGGCAAAACCAGCCCATGGCGCGACGTGGCCGGTTTGTTGCGATCCTTCGACTATGCGACAGCCGCCTTCATCGCTTCGGAGCGCACAGTATCGGACACGACGGCACGGACACCCGATGACGTGCAGGAGGACATCGTGGAAGGGCAAGTGCTGGCCATTCCGGCAACGCCTTCCTTGCAGCAGCTGCGGCAAGCATTGCTGGATCAGTTTTGTACGACCGCAAACAACGCCTTTCTAGGTGCCTATTGCGCCGGGATCGAGCAGGATGCGGGCGAGCTGCTGGATTTGGCCCTCTTCGAGAAAGCCGCCTACGAAATTTGCTACGAGGCGGCTCACCGTCCCGACTGGATGGGCATTCCGCTTGCCGGGCTGTTGCGCGCCGCGCGTCGAATGCTGACTGGAGCGGCGGGGCAGGAACAAGGACGGCAGGCATGATGCACGATACCGAGCAGGCGCGACGGTCCACCATGGCAGGTAGTGCCGCCTATCATGGCGGGCCGCTGTTGGGAGAGTTGGACCTGCACCTTATTGCCGAAGGCCGGCACTGGGATTTGGCAGACTGCCTGGGGGCGCATGCGATGTCCGCAGACGGCGCGCAAGGGGTCCGGTTTGCGGTTTGGGCGCCGAATGCGCGCCGGGTTTCTGTCGTGGGCGATTTCAATGGTTGGGATGGGCAACGTGACCCCATGCATCTTCGGGCGGAGTGCGGGGTGTGGGAAGTGTTCATCCCCGGTGTCGTTCCGGGGGACCGGTATAAATACCAGTTGCACGGCCCGGATGGGCGACTTTTGCCGCTGAAGGCGGATCCGTTGGCCAGGCGTACCGAAGAACCGCCGGCAACGGCGTCGGTCGTCGCCGAGCCCGGCGACTTCGACTGGACCGATGATGAATGGATGGCCGCGCGCGGCCCCAGGCAAGAGCCAGATGCGCCCATGTCGATTTATGAGGTGCACTTTGGGTCGTGGCTGCGTTGCGACGAGCAGGGCAGCGCCTGGGCGACCGTTGGGCGCCGTTTGATCAGCTATGCGGTGTCCATGGGTTTCACGCATATAGAACTGATGCCGATCACCGAACATCCGTTTGGTGGCTCGTGGGGCTATCAGCCGCTGGGGATGTACGCGCCGTCCGCCCGGTATGGAACGCCCGCCGAGTTCGCGAAGTTCATCGACGAGTGCCATCGCGCGGGGTTGGCAGTCATTCTGGATTGGGTGCCGGCTCATTTTCCGTCGGACATGCACGGCTTGGCGGAATTCGACGGTACTTCACTGTACGAGCACGCAGATCCGCGCCAAGGTTTCCACCCGGACTGGAACACGCTCATCTACAACATGGGTCGCAACGAGGTCCGAAATTTTTTACTGAGTAGCGCCTTGGAATGGATACGGCGCTATCACGTGGACGGGTTGAGGGTCGACGCGGTCGCTTCGATGCTGTACCTGGACTATAGCCGCCAACCCGGGCAGTGGACGCCCAATCGCCATGGCGGACGCGAGAACCTTGAGGCGGTGGACTTTATTCGTGAGCTGAACACAATCGTGCCGCAGTACGGGCCTGGCGCCATCATGATTGCCGAAGAGTCCACCGCCTGGCCTGGTGTGACTGCTCCCCAAAGCAGCGCAGGCTTGGGGTTTCATTACAAATGGAATATGGGCTGGATGCACGATACCTTGCGATATATGCAATACGAATCAGTGCATCGCCGATTCCACCACCACGACATGACTTT
>CAZONP010000088.1:6768-9128 GCA_964581155.1 uncultured Candidimonas sp.
AACCATGCCGGCATCCAGCGGCTCGTGCGTGACCTGAACACTGTGTATCGCGACACCCCCGCGCTTCACGCCGGCGATGCCAGTCCGGCCGGATTCGCCTGGGTGGTCGGCGACGACCAGGACAATAGCGTGATCGTCTTCCTGCGCCGTCATGGCGACCGCGAGGTCCTGGTCGTTTGCAACTTCACTCCGGTACCGCGTGTGGACTATGGCATTGGGGTTCCTCGTGCCGGCCGGTGGACTGAACTGCTTAATACCGATGCACAGGCCTACGGCGGCGGCAACATGGGCAATTTGGGCGGCGTCGCCACCACGCCCCGGCCGATGCATGGATACCCTCAGTCGGTCGCCATGGTCCTGCCGCCCTTGTCGACTTTGATACTGGCCCCGGAAAACGGATCGTTGCCATGAGCCTATCGTTACCCGACCGGCTCGATGCCGGACTGCCATATCCATTAGGCGCCCATAGTGATGGGCTGGGCGTGAACTTCGCTGTCTTTTCAGCCCATGCCACTAAGATGGAATTATGCATTTTTGATCCCCGAGGACGGCGCGAATTGCGCCGTTATACCTTGAACGAGTGTACGGATGAAATCTGGCATGGCTATTTGCATAATGCCGAACCGGGGTTGCTGTATGGCTATCGCGCCCATGGCCCCTACGATCCCAAAAACGGGCATAGGTTCAATCCGCAGAAACTATTGATCGACCCCTACGCCCGCAAGTTGGCAGGTGCCGTGCGCTGGTCGGATGCGTTGTTCGGTTATCGGGTCCAGCACCCTCGTGCCGACCTCAGTTTGGATCGGCGCGATTCGGCGGCATTGATGCCCAAATGTGTCGTCACTGCGGATAACTTCATTTGGGGCCAGCGCAGGCACGGCGGCACGCCATGGACCCAAACCATCATCTACGAGGCGCATTTGCGCGGCGTTTCGATGCAAAGAGATGACATACGCGCCGATGTGCGGGGCACCTGCGAAGCGCTGGGCGATCCACGCTTTATCGATCATTTGCATAAACTCGGCGTGACCGCCATTGAGTTGATGCCTATTCATGCCTTTTTGCAAGACCATTTCCTGGTCGAACGGGGGCTGCGCAACTATTGGGGGTACAACACGCTGGCGTTTTTTGCGCCGGAACCCACGTACCTCACCAATGGCAAGGTAAATGATCTTCGGATTGCCATAAGACGGCTGCAGGCCGCCGGTATCGAGGTGCTCCTGGATGTGGTCTATAACCACACGGCCGAAGGCAGCGAGTTGGGGCCGACCCTTTCGTGGCGCGGGTTCGATAACGCCAGCTACTACCGTCTGGTGCCCGGCGAAGAGCGCTATTACATCAACGATACCGGTTGCGGCAACACCGTCAACTTGTCGCATCCGCGTGTCTTGCAAATGGTGATGGATTCACTACGGTATTGGGCGGAAAGCTACCACATCGATGGATTCCGTTTTGATCTTGGCGTGACCCTGGGGCGGGAAGGAACCGGATTCGATCCGGGTTCCGGGTTTTTCGATGCAATTCTGCAAGACCCGGTGCTTTCTCGGCTGAAGCTCATATCGGAACCGTGGGATACCGGCCCTGATGGCTATCAGCTTGGTAATCATCCTCCCGGATTTGCGGAGTGGAATGACCAGTCGCGGGACGGGATCCGCCGGTTCTGGGCGGGCGTGCCGGGGCTGCGAGGCGACTTGGCGGGGTGGTTGATGGGCTCGCCCGAACTGTTCGACCGGCGGCATCGCCGACCCTGGGCCTCCATAAACTTTGTTGCCTCTCACGACGGGTTCACCGCCAATGATGTGGTCAGCTACAACGACAAGCACAACGAACTTAACGGCGACGGCAATGCCGACGGCCATAGCGAAAACTACAGTCGTAATTGGGGCGTTGAAGGGCCGTCCGACGATCCCGCCATTGTGGCGCTGCGCGCCCGGGTGCTGCGCTCGATGCTTGCAACCGTTTATTTCTCCGAAGGCACACCAATGCTGTTGGCCGGCGATGAGTTCGGCAACAGCCAGCAGGGTAATAACAACGCCTATTGCCAGGACAACGCGCTATCGTGGCTCGATTGGGAGCAGGCAACGAGCCCGGCCGGTCTGGAATTAACTGAATTCGTGGGGCGTCTTGCCTATTTGCGCCGCACGCATCCTTCACTGCGGCTGCCCCGCTACGAAGATGGCAATTTTCAGGTCGCCCCCGGCGTTTCGCGCGTGGCGTGGTACGACATGGACGGGTCAATTCTTACCGAGGCGGCGTGGGACTACGTGGAAGGGCGGGTGCTGGGCTTCAGGCGTGCTTGCCGCGTTGCCGACGACGCCGTCGAACTGTCGCTGGTTCTGATCAACGGCGGCCCGGACGAC
>CAZONP010000089.1:0-9062 GCA_964581155.1 uncultured Candidimonas sp.
GTCCACAATGACTGATTGGCCATTTCGAATCGGATCCGCTGAAAGCGCGGTGTAGAACGTGTCGTTCACTTTTACGCGCCCACGTCCATTCTGGAAATTCTCCACGGCGATAACGTGTCGTCCCGCATAGGTGGAAAGTCCTACATTCAGACCGGATGCGCCTTTGGCGCGCCTGGACCGGATTTGGTACTTCAAACCAGCCAATACCGAGAGTACTGTGAACACAGCGAACACGATCAGTTGAAGGCTGAGCGGAGCGTCAGGCCAGACGCCTACGAATACGCCCACCGCCGCCGCGCCCAAGCCTATCCAGAGAAAAAGCATACCGGGCAGGAACGCTTCGGTCGCGATTAAGAGGACGGCGGTGCTAAGCCAATACCAGGGGGATGCAAATATGAAGTCGAAGGATTCCATGGTGGTTCCCGTTACGCCGCGCGTTATTTACCGCCGGCAACGCCTGTGGCTTTCAATAGTTCGGCCACGCCGCCGATTGCACCGGTAATGCCGCTGGCTTCCAAAGGCATCATGACGAGCTTGCTATTGGGGGCGCTGCCGATCTGGGACAGAGCTTCCACATACTTCAGGCCCAAGAAATACTGAATGGCTTGCGAATTGCCTCCTTGAATGGCTTCGGATACATCCTTGGTGGCTTGCGCTTCAGCTTGAGCTTCACGCTCCCGAGCCTCTGCCTTCAGAATCGTGGCTTCCTTTTCGCCTTCGGCTCGCAGTACAGCCGCGCGCTTTTCGCCTTCCGCCTGAAGGATTTCAGCCTCTTTCATGCCGTTTGCCTTGGTCACGGCAGCTCGGCGATGGCGCTCTGCGGTCATCTGCAGGTTCATCGCCTCCTGCAGTTCGGGCGACATATTCAGGTCGCGGATCTCGATACGCGTGACCTTGATACCCCAGGGGGAAGTGGCTTCATCGACCGCAGTAAGCAGTTTTCCATTGATCAATTCGCGATTGGAAAGCATGGTGTCGAGTTCCATGGAGCCGAGTACCGAGCGCAAATTCGTGGTGGTGAGGTTGACCACGGCCTGCTTCAAGTTGTCGATCTGATAGGCGGCTTGTGCTGCATTATCGATCCGGTAAAACACCACAGCGTCGGCGGTCACAGAGACATTGTCGGCGGAAATCACATTTTGCGAAGGAACGTCCAGGACCGTCTCCATCACGGAAAGCTTACGCCCAATGGCATCCACAAAAGGAATGATGGTCGTCAGGCCTGGCTGCAATGTGCGGGTGTAACGACCGAAGCGTTCCACCGTCCATTGCTGACCCTGAGGGACGACCTTGACGCCGGCCACGACGACTACGACCGCAAGAACGACCAGTACAAAGGTGAAGATTAAAAAAGCGTCCATTGATTACTTCCGTTTTTGGTTAATACTATTAGTATCAGTGTACGTTACGTGGATCTGCTATAAGAACGGCAACGGTATCTCTCTATAGGCCACGCCATAATGTCCATCCAGTCGTTCAGCCAACGCGCCGTAGCGCTGTTTCTTGTTGCATTTGTTTCGGGGTGCTCGTCTTTTACCGGCCCCGAAACTCTTAGTCGCGGCGACGACTGCAAGTGGAATCGCAGCGCGTGCATTTACGAGGGCGCGTATGAGCCAGGCGAAAAGGACTACGCTGAACAGGAAGCAAGACGGCTAAACCAGGCCCAATCTAAAAAGCTGCGCCGCTGGGGTGGCAATTGATCGTCAGGGCCGGATTTGGGGATACTGGCCGGAACGGTGGCGATTGTGCTATGCGCCCTGAGGCCTTCTCGCCACGGTGGCTGATGCCAGCGTATTCGATGTTGCCGGAGCCGGTGTTAAGCACTTCAATAGCCAGGCGCAGGTTATCTGCGTCGATGGTAAGTCCTTTGACGGTGCCGCCGAGGTCGTGCACCAGGGTAGCGTTCTTGTGGGTGACGCCATCCATCTGCGAGATGGCCTGGTTGATCTGATCCAGTCCGCACGACTGTTCGACCGAAGCGGTGGAAATTTCGCCCATGATATCGGTGACACGCCGTACCGACTCGACGATTTCCTGCATGGTTTGACCCGCTCGATCAGCTTGTTGCGATCCGATTTCCATGCGGTGTACCGAGTCGTCGATCAGGGTTTTAATTTCCTTGGCTGCTTGGGAGCTTTTTTGCGCCAGGCTGCGTACTTCGCCTGCCACCACAGCAAAGCCGCGTCCCGCTTCTCCGGCCCGCGCCGATTCCACCGCTGCGTTCAACGCCAGAATGTTGGTTTGGAACGCGATAGCTTCAATTAGGGAGACGATATCGCCGATCTTGCGCGAGCTGTCGTGTATTTCTTGCATGGTGGCAACCACGCTGCTTACGACATCGCCACCGCGCTGGGCGGTCTGCATGCTGGCGTCGGCCAGTTCTCGGGCCTGGCTGGCATTGTCGGCGTTCTGCCGGACAGTAACGGTAAGCTCTTCCATGCTGGCGGCGGTTTCCTGCAATGATGCGGCCTGATCTTCCGTGCGGGCCGACAGGTTGGTGTTGTTCGCGTAAAGGATCTGGGCGCTGCGTGCTGTGGCGTGGACACCGATCTGTACGTCGTTGGCAATGCCCATCAGGCTTTTGCGCATCATGTCCAGGTAAAACATCAACGTACCCACTTCACCTTCCTGTTGAGTGTCGATGTCGATTTGCAGATTTCCCGCAGCCACCTGGCGGGCTATCTTGGCGGCGCTATTCAAGGGTTTGATGATGCTCCGTGCAATATGCCCGCAATAGGCCAGATTTGCGATGGTCATGAGGCATAGTCCGCCCACGAGCCACCATTTAGATTCCGGTGGAAAGCCCCCGTTCACGGCAAACCATGCTGATGCGGCCACTGTCGTGGTCATGGCGATAGCCATGCGGAACATGCCGGCCACAAACGTATTTTGAAAGGGCTGCGCGGTCAGGTCCAGCGCACGCCGCCATCCAGCACGAACCCGCCTGCCTTCTTTTACCGTATGGCCTCGCGTATTACCGGTCTTGATGTCATCGTAAAACTCTTGCGCGGCTGCTATTTGTTCCGCGCTTGGTTTCAAACGTACTGACGCGTAGCCGGTGACTTTGCCGTGTTCGTAGATGGGCATGACATTGGCCAGCACCCAGTAGAAGGCGCCGTCTTTGCGCCGATTCTTGACCAGGCCCAGCCACGGTTTTCCGCCGTTCAGGGTATCCCATAAATCTTGAAACGCCTCTTGCGGCATGTCGGGATGCCGGACCAGATTATGGGGTTTTCCGATAAGTTCTTCTCGCGTATAACCGCTAATTTCCACAAAGGCCGCATTGGCGTAGACGATGATGCCTTTGAGATCGGTTTTAGAGATCAGATACTGGTCGTGCCGTACTTTAACTTCAATATTGTTGACTGGTAGATTTTTGCGCATGAGCGTGCCATCACCCGGAGGCGCGCTTCAGGCGGCTGTCCGAAGTGCCGATTCAGAAAATTAGGGCGAATGGCGGCCAATGTGAGGGCTCGCCGGAAGGTGTACTAGTACTGCTTTTAATCAATAGAGATGAAACTTTAAGGTTTCAATTATAACCACATTTGTTACAAGGTTTTCGGCGTGCCGTAGGCAGCGGCGTCTGGTCTTCGACCTGTACCTGGATATCACAATTCTGGATATGTGGGGCAGCGGCCCGGACTCGATCTATGCCGTCGGTGATGAAGGCTTGATGTACTGGAACGGAATGGAATGGAAGCGCATGATCAGCCCCACCAAGTCAGTAGCCGCAACAGGATATCGGACCCTACATCACCAGCTTCACATCCTCGGCCTTGGGGGACGGCGATATTTTCTCGTGTGCGCGAAGATATGCGCCGTGATCAAATAGTTGAAATTGCACTTCGCGCAGTTGCCGGTTTCCTGGCAATAGCCCTTGGAAACGGGTTTCCATCGTAGGGCCACATTTGTCTCTGATGAACTCGTCGTCCCGTTGCTGGCGAACGATGCCGATTTGCGCAATGTGACCTCTGTAATGAGTAACGCTCGTCGCAGCGGGTCGGACATCAATATCAAGGCTTGATGGTTCCGTCCCTTCGAGCAGCTGCAACCTGCCGGAGCCACCGTGGCTCTGGACACAAACGCTATCCGCTGGTGTCGCACGCCGGCCGTACTTCTCTTCAACCTGCTCCCTGATCGTATCGGTTTTCGTGCTCGCGGGCACGCTAACGCTGCGTGTTATCGCCCCCACGGTGCCATCAGGGCGTTTTATTAGCGTAATCGCTTCCAGGCGGGATAGGGTAACGAAAAGCCGGCCATCACCATAGTCAGGCATGCTGCTTTTTCGCTGAATGGAATACACGAGATCAGGCTTAAGGTGTTCGCGTGCAATGCGTTCGCCTTCTTCAAATGGCATGCCCAGTTTTATCCCGAGAATATCGTAGTCGGGTACCGCTGCTTCTGTCGGTGTTGGTGGGCTGACTGGCGGCGTCTGTGCGGCAGTCATCGGTGCTGTCGGCGTGACGATGCTGGCCACCGCAACTTCAGTAAGCAGTCCGGCGGGGGTATATAGGCGCGCCGTTTTTGGTAGCAGCTGGATTACCATGACAAAGCCTCTGCTCGTGGACTCGAACGTAACGGATTTGATGCTTGCCTCAATGCTCGTTCTGTGAACCTTGTCGGCGGTATTGGCTGGGAGTGATGACGTCGGATAGAGATAATCAGTGAGCTTGGCGTTCAAGGCCAACGCCACGTATTGGAAGCTGCCTTCGTTCCCGGTTTGCACAAGCAAGAGGTTGTCAGCCGCCACAATGCCCCTGTTATCGAGATCCCTTCTAATGACCATGTCGGGCGAATCTTTCGAGCTATGCCGTTGGTCTACAGGCCGCAAGAAAGAGCGTTTTTCATCTGCCAACGCATCGAAAAACCCACGACTGAGCAGGTGTTCTTTTCCAATGACCGGTGGATAGGCATGGGAAGAGCCTTTGTCTTGAATAAACTGGAGCAGAAGCGAATCCAGCGGTTGTTGCGCGCGAGCCGACGTCCAGGCGGCATACTTCTGCACGACGTCGTCGGAGAGCGCGCCTTCGGGCGTGTTGACGGCATGAAAAAATGGGCCCCAGGGCTCGGTTTCAGGCCACTTGCCTTCCAGAGCTGCCCGGTCGTACATGACCGCATCGATAGCCCGTCGAAGCTGTGCCGTTTCCTGGAAGTTGATTTTGGATTGGCCCTCGGGATGGTGTTTGAGTATTAATAATTGCAGCGTTTCGCCATTAAGGGGGAGGGCGGCGTTTTTGAAGTTTGGCGAGCCTTTGGCAAGCAACGCGGGTTCAGGCAACGTCGGCGGCCCGGAGTACGTATGCAGCGGTGTGTTCAGGTTGGCGTCTTGATGCAAAACGATAGGCCCGACTTGTTCTGCAAACAGGGTGGACTTGCGCCGCGTGCGCAGATCCGTGAACGGTCCAAAAGCCAGTATTCGGAGCTTGAATACAGCATGAACGCTACGATGCTGATCCAGTCCGGATAGGAGTCTTTCACAATCGTCCGGGTCGCACGGCAATAGTTGCGGCAGCGCCAATTGGATGCGTGCAATATGGTCGCCCTGCAACCTGATGGCGCGATGAAACAGTACTGGGAGACCATCTTTGTTGATTCTTCTTTCGGGACCAATGTCGGGGGTAATGCTGGTGGTCCAAGTCAAAGGCATACCTTTGGTCTGCAATGAATATGTTCCCAGGTAGGCTTGCGTGGTGATGTACATTTCTAAAGGAAGGGCCGGTATCTGCCCCAACAAAATGTCTTTGTAGTCTTTCACAAAGGCCTGATGCGCGCGCGCCCGTTCGAACTCGTTGTCCCCTTTCCAATTTTGGATGTTGTAATTGATGTCCATCCTCGCGTCTGCATCGGTCTTGCAAGGCCTGCGGGAACAAACGAAGTACTTCTCCCAATATTGGGCGGCTACGTAGTTGTTAGCCAAGCCGAGCGCCGGAGCCGGGTGTTCAATGGAATCCGGTTTAGTGGCCAGTGCGGCCAACGTAAACCAACGTTCCATGTTGTGGTTACGGCGATAGCCGCGCGTTTTCGATAGCGGGCTAATACCCGCATAGTAGGCGATCGGGCTGCCCTTATACATGGGCAAAACGATAGGATCCAGCATAGGCGAGTCCGTCACCACGACATCGTCAACAGCGACCAGCGTTCCCGCTGCCTTTTCATTTTCCTTACTTGAACCTTGTGTAGCGGACGTGACCGCTGTGCCGGAGTCGTCAATCACGTTGGCAGACGGTTTTTTAACTATCTTGGGCTGGCTCGGTCGTGTTTTCTTTTGCGGCTTTGCAGGTACTTGAACTGGCGGCGAGTAAACGGGTGGGGGCGAGTAAACGGGTGGGGGCGGCGCTGTGATGGCGCGAACCGCTTCGTTGAGGCCACGCTGGATCAAACCGTCTAAATTGAAACCTTGCGCTATTACCGTACTGGATATGAGGGCGCCAAAAATAGCTATTCCCAGCCGTGTCATGGTGTACCCCCCCTTATGCATGCCATTGTTAGGCACGGACAATGGTAGGCACGCAGAGGGTTGCTGTGAATGGGCCGTCTCGCCTAGCGCGCAGTGGTAAGCCGGGCACTATGGTGCCGGCGGCCTATACAATCGGTAATGCGTAGCATCATGGAACGCGCAACAGCACGATAGATGGGCATCAACCGGTATCCTCGAGCATTTTCTACGGAGAACAACTATGGTTTCGCTGCAAGAGCAGCTTCTGAAAGCGGGTCTGGTCAACAAGAATAAAGCTAAACAGGCCCACCAGGATAAGAGCAAGCAGAAGAAGGTCGAGCGTCGAACCGGCACGCAAAGTATTGATGAGGCCAGGTTGGCCGCGCTCGAAACGCAGCACAAGAATCTTGAGCGTACCCGCGAACTCAATGCACAGCGTGTTGAAGCGGCCAACCAAAAGTCGATCGCGGCTCAAATTGCTCAGATGGTGCAACAAAGCCGCCAAAGCAAAGGTGCAGGCGACATCGCCTACAACTTCACTCACGGCAAGACGATCGAACGGATGTATGTGTCGGCTGCAGTGCAGACGCATTTAATTGCCGGACGCCTTGTGATTATCCGTTTGGGCGACACGACCGAGCTGGTGCCCAGGATCGTGGCCGATAAAATCGCCGAGCGTGATCCTTCGCTGGTCGTGCGGGTGAATAAGACCGGCACGGAGATCGATGAGGACGATCCGTACGCCGCCTTTCCGATTCCGGACGATTTGATGTGGTAGGGCGCGATGCAGCTATGTAACACGAAATAACAAGATATGTTACAGTGCTAAATTAATAAAGTTTCAAATAAGTTGAGCCGCATGTTGGCGCAATCAGCATGCGGGGGCGCTGTCGTATTCAAAGCTTTCTTCGTTCATTTGTGCATTTTCATCGTTGGTAGGCGCGTGGCCATGGGGCTTTTCAATTTCCGTTTCAATGACCTAAATCTTACTCGCCGCGTCTGGGCGGTCATGCTCGTCAATGGGGCGGCTATGCTGGCCATCATGATGGTGTCGGGCTGGGGGCTGCTTCAGGCGCGTTCCAGCCTTTCCATAATGCATACCGAACGCATGGCGGCAGCGGAACACATCAGCGCGCTGGTAAAGGAATTCTATGATACCCGGCTGAATGTCCTGCTGGGGTTCCAGCATGATCCCCAGAGTTCCCTATATTCCTTGCATGGGCACGAGCTCCACCTCCACACGTCCGTGGCTGAAAAGAATGAAACCAGCTGGAAGATGCGTCGGGATGCGTTGCAGGCACGTCAGCTCGATGCCCATGAGGCCGAGTTGTTGCGCAATTTGTCGGAACGCCAGGAAGCCTGGTTTCGCAAGGCGCATGAAGCGGTGAGTCGGCTGCAGGCGTCGAACTTCAGCCCCGAGTCGATGCAGTCGTTCCTGGTGGCGGGGCGCACCGAAGGTGATGCGTTGCTTGAATCACTGACCTACTTGGAGCAATACCAAAGCATTATGGCCGACCAGGCCGCCGAGGCGGCGGAACTTCGCTTTCAGTGGACGTTGGCGATCTTTGCCTTGATCATTCTGTTGGTTATCGTGCCCGGCATCGTGTTGATGCTTTTGACCATGAAACGCCTCAGCCGTGGCTTCGATCGAGCCGTGGCTGCTGCTCAGGCCATTGCGGGCGGCGACCTGTCGCACGCGGACCAGGATGCGGCCGGCGATGAAATCGGTAAGCTTGTCACTCAAATGCGCCACATGCGCGACAATCTGAATCAACTTATCCGCCGCATTGTCTCCGGCGCTGATTCGATTGCGAATGCCGCTAACGAGGTCGCCACAGGCACGCAGGATCTTTCCTCGCGCACCGTACAGCAGGCGGCCGCCCTGGAGCAGACCTCCGCCGGCACGGAAGAGCTTAACAGCACCGTGCACCAGAACGCCGACAATGCCGCTGAAGTCGACCGCATGGCGATTTCCACGTCGCAACTGGCACAACGAGGCGGTGAAGTGACCAGCAATGCCGTACGTACCATGCAAGCGATCCGCGAGGCTTCCGAGAAGATCGGTGAAATCGTCAATATCATCGACGGCATTGCGTTCCAGACTAACATCCTGGCGCTCAATGCGGCGGTCGAGGCTGCACGCGCCGGTGAAGCCGGCAAGGGCTTTGCCGTCGTCGCCGGTGAAGTGCGTGCCCTCGCACAGCGCAGCGCCGGCGCCGCCCAGGAAATCAAGGGCGTCATCCAGCAATCGGTGGATGGTATACGCAAGGGGTCGGACGAGGTTTCCGAAGCCGGAGTGGCCATGGGTGAAATCGTCCAGAGATTCCGCGATATGACGACGCTGATCGGCGAGATCGCCAGCGCGAGCAAAGAACAAGCCATCGGCCTGCAGCAGATCAACGAAGCCGTCACGCATATGGACGGTGCAACGCAGCGCAATGCCTTGCTGGTGGAAAACACCCTGCGTACGTCGGAGCTCCTGAGTGAACAGGCGTCTACCTTCCGCGTACTGGTGTCCACCTTCCGTCTGGCTAGAGATGCGGGCAGTTTAGTGCCAAGCGTTGGCGATTCGTCTGACGGCGGGCATTCGCTGGCCTTGCCTTCGGCGGGGTAGGCTGAACCCGCG
>CAZONP010000090.1:0-8904 GCA_964581155.1 uncultured Candidimonas sp.
GCGATTCGCGCGCGTCTACACGCCGTTGATCGTTGGTTGCGCCGTTTTGGTCTATTTGCTTACCGACAATGTCGCGCAGGCGCTGACATTTCTTGTTGTCGCCTGTCCGGGCGCACTTGTCATTTCCGTACCGGCCTCGCTGGCCGCAGGGCTGGCCAACGCCGCACGTCATGGGATCTTTGTGCGGGACGCGCTGACACTGGAAAAACTGGCTGCCGTCGACACGGGTGTTCTTCATTCGCCCAGCACCGGCGAACGACATGCTGCGGCCGGCATCAATATCATCATGGGGACACACCCTGGGCAATCCCTTGACGACGCCGATATCGTGATCTGGTCTGATCAACCGACTGACGTCGACCGCGCCATTCGGCTCGCCCGGGCAACCGTGACCAACATGAAGCAAAACACCTACATTGCCCTGGGTACCGCCGCTCTACTGTTGACGGGAGTGTCATTCGGATCCATACAGATGGCGTCCGGGATGTTTCTGCACGAACTTGGAATACTCCTGGTCATCTTAAATGCCTTGAGGCTGCTACGACATGGTCAATAACTCAGTGTCGCCCGACCCGCCCGACAACGCCTCCATCAAAGCCTTGTGCGTGTCGCTGGTCCCGATCTTCAATCATTTGCCGGCCGATCAATTGGCCAGCGTCGCCGCCATGGCGAATAGCCGCAGCTTTCAGCGCGGCGAATTCATCCACCGCGCTGGCGAGCATTCGTCGCAGCTAAGCATCGTCCATAAGGGAAGGGTCAAGATCTACCGGCTGTCCGAGTCCGGTAAAGAACAAGTCGTGCGCATCCTGACGCCGGGAGACTTTTCGGGCGAGCTTGCCATCTTTTCTGATTACTCCCACGAAACCTACGCGCAAGCCCTCGAACCCGTGGACATTTGTTTTGTGCGCAGCAGTGACCTGCAGGCGCTGCTGTTGAAGCATCCCAGCATTTCGCTGCACGTACTCGCGGAACTGGCGCGACGACTGGCCAAAAGCGAACAGCAGTCAACCAGCATTGCCACAGAACCCGTGGAAACACGCATCGCCTTGTATTTGGCTAACCTGGTGGAGCAACAAGGCTCCATGGCGACCAAACTGCCGGTCAGCCGCAAAGACCTGGCTTCATTTCTGGGCACCACGCCCGAAAGCGTCAGCCGACGTTTGGCGGACTTCGAAGAAGCCGGATGGATACGCCAACTTGGCCCGCGGCGTATCGAAATACTGGACCTCGACGCCTTGCTATTGCTATAGCGCTACTTCAGCTTGGTAATTTTAGTGCCTTCCACGCTAAGGTTGGCCATCAGTCCCTTATTGGTCATTATGATGACATTGACGGGCTTCGTGGCGGTATTCAAGTCTATCGCGCCATTGGCGCCTATATTGACCACGGCGACAGAAGCATCCACACCCGCGGTCCATCCCTCGCTGCGCCGGAACGTGCCAAGCGCCTCCTCGGTCATGAAGAGAAAGATTATTGCCTTGGACTGTGCCCCGATCTGCAGTCCAAACGAACCAGTGACCGTACTGTAGTAGTCGACTGTTTTTCCGCCTACCCGCAACGCGCCTTCGCCATACTCGCCTCCCACGACGAACCCAGCCGCCAGTACGGACGGAAACACCAACATGCCCCGCGCCTTGCCGGCAAGTTCGTGAGCGCCGGTCACGGTGCTATACAGGCGGTCCAAGGTGGCATTCACGTCATCGTCAATGCGTTGACGCTTGGTCACTTTGTCTTCGGGCTGCGATGACATAGGCGTTGTCGTGCAGCCCGCGAGCAACAATACGAGCCCTGTTGCCGCACCGGCCGATTTGGCCAAAAACTCTCTCTTTTGCATGGCATCCTCCATAAGCAATTTCAAGCATGGGGCGGATAGTGGGCTATGTCAGTAAGGCGATCAAAATGATAATCGGAATAGGGATGCCCAGAAAAAACAAAAGCAGTGAACGCATTCAAACCTCCTGTTGATGCAAAAATCACGCGCGCGCCTGCGGTTCAACGACTACCGGGCGCAAGCGTTGACAGGTCACGTTGCCTTCCACCATAGATGGCGGCCAAGCTGGCGAAGAACGCACCAGACAACAGCGCCACGAATATCCAGAGCGCCGTGGCGGCGGCCGCCTTGCGTGCCGTATCGGCCGCTTCCTGCGCGGACGTCTTCAGTTCGGTTATTGCTTGTTCCGTCTTCGTATACACGTCCTGCACGCGCTTTTCGGCGGCCTGCGGGTCCAGTCCCGTGTTCTGAGCCACCATCCGGCTCACCCAGGCGCGGTCTTCCGCGTTCAGCTCGCCAGCGCGCAGGCTGCGCAGGAATATCGTGGCCGCTTCGCTGCGCTGTTGTCCTGCTTCTTGCGGCGGAGCCGCTGGGTCGCCACGGAACAGTTCGTCTACAAAGTAGGTAAGTTGACCGCTTGTCTGATCGTCCCCGCCTTGCTCTGAGTCGCTGCCGGCAAGTGCCCCTTGTGCCAGCGATACGCTGCTCGAGGCGACTCCCCCCACCGCCTGGGCGCCGCCGCTGACAATACCGGTCAACGCGGAGCCCAGGAATGCCGCAGTGGCGAGCGTCGCAATGGCCCAACTGAGCATGCCGTGCGCGGTATCGCGAAAGTAGACCTCATCCCGGTCCACGTCAGTCCATCGGACACGCAGCCGACCGGCCAAATATCCGCCAAGCCCGGCGGCCAGAATTTGCTGCACAGCCAGCCAGATGGCGGTCGAGATACCAATCGTCGTAGCGCTTGCGCCGGAATTCGCCCATGGCGATATTGCCGATAAACCCAAGCCGAAACCCAGTATCACCAGAATCAGCGAAAGCGCGGCTGACGCGGCGGCTCCGGCGAATATCGCCGGCCACGAGGCACCGGACGAGTGGCTCTCGGCTAGGCGTGTCGTGGATTGCCCCGGAGGTGATTGCACTGAGGCCATTCTGTCTTGTGCCATAAATCGCTCCGTAAGAGTGTAGGAAAGGCGAACTAGCCGCCACCCCGCATGCAAGCTTCATGCCCGGCAATGTGGTTGACATGAGAGCCGAGGTAGTGAAAACTTTGAACACTTGCTGGTCTTGCGTCCTGGAGGGCGAATGAAATATGTCGACTACTACAAAGTATTAGGACTCGAACGCACCGCCAGCCAGGACGACATCAAGAAGGCATACCGACGGCTGGCGCATAAACACCATCCCGATGTTTCCGGCAATGCCGGTGCAGACGAAAAATTCAAAGAAATTGCCCAGGCCTATGCAACCCTGAAAGACCCTGAGAAACGCGCCGCTTACGACGAGCTGGGCCGACACCGGCAAGGCGATGAATTCGTCCCGCCACGCCAATGGCAGCAGCAATTCCAGGAAACCGGCAGTGACTTCACGGACGTTGACTTGGCGGACTTGCTGGCCGCCTTCGCCGCCGCACGGCATGCCGAGCACCACGGCCGTTCCCAGCCCCCCATGCGCGGACCCGACTATGAAGTTCCAATTCCCATCACCCTGGAACAGGTTTATAGCGGCGCGCAGACCGACGTGACCGTCGCCGTACCGGATTACGACGCTAATGGCCTGCTGCATCGAACGCCCAAGACTTTCAGCGTGCACATCCCCAAAGGAGCAGCCGACGGGCAACGATTACGACTTCCGGGAAAAGGCGGAGCCGGGGCGCGTGGCGGCCCGGCGGGCGACTTGTACCTGGTCATGAATTTGCAGCCGCATTCCCTCTACCGGCCCAGCGGCAATGATTTGTATATCGACCTGCCTCTTGCGCCATGGGAGGCCGTCCTGGGCGCGAACGTGCGCATTCCAACGCCAGGCGGTCCCGTCGATATAAACGTTCCCGCCGGCACAGTGGCCGAACGCAAGCTCCGACTGGCGAAACGCGGCCTGCCAGTACCCAATGGCGCGCATGGCGATCTTTACGCCGTATGCCGTATCAACGTTCCTTCCAAGCCCAGCGCCGGGGAGCGCGCGCTGTTCCAGCAGCTTGCTGCCGAATCGGCGTTCAACCCCCGTGGGCCACTGTATGACGGAGCCTCATCATGACCGTCCAGATCACCGAAAGCGTATGGCTCAACGCCTCCGATATTTGCTCATTCGACCACCTGGCCCAGGTTTCAGGTCTGGGACCCGACCATCTGCTTGCGCTCGTCGAAGCTGGTGTCCTGGAACCCACCAACCAGGATCCCCACAACTATTATTTCTCGATCGACTGCATCGTGATTGCGCGCCGCGCGCGGCGCCTACGTGACGATTTCGATCTCGACCCTGATGGCATGGCGTTGGCGGTGAACCTGCTTCGACGCATCAACGATCTTGAAGCGCAGGTCAACGACTTGCATGCGAAGTTCAACCCGGGACGCAAGCCGCGATAAGCGCTATTCTGTCCTTTCCACACCCACGGGAGATTGCCATGAATCAGTATCAAATTGCCGTCATTGTCGGCAGCCTGCGCCGCGATTCCTTCAATCGCCAGTTGGCTGCAGCGCTAATCAAACTGGCGCCTGCAGAGTTTTCGTTCAAGCAGTTGGAGATTGGCGACTTGCCCTTGTACAACCAGGATGACGACGGCAATCAGGCGGATCCCGTCAAGCGCCTGAAGCGGGAAGTTTCCGCAGCGGATGGCCTTATATTCGTCACCCCCGAATACAATCGTTCCATACCTGGCGTGCTAAAAAACGCGCTCGACAATGCATCGCGTCCTTACGGAGAAAGCGCGTGGGCCGGCAAACCATCCGGCGTGATCGGCGTATCGGTGGGCGCCATAGGAACCGCTTTGGCGCAACAGCATTTGCGCAATATGCTGGCCTACCTGGATGCTCCGACAATGGGGCAACCCGAAGCATTCATTCAGATGAAAGACGGCCTATTCGGCACCGATGGCAGCATAGGCTCGGAAAGCCAAGCATTCCTGCAAGCCTGGATGGACAGCTATTGCGCATGGGTACGAACGCACAAGGCTACGGCTCAGGCCGTTTAAGACGGCATCGGGCGCCGATTAAATCTGCTCGAAGCGGTCGAAGTGGCGCTCGGTGTTTTCCTGCGCGCTTTCCACCTGCGCAACGCGCGCGGCGGGCGGCCCCACATGCAACCAGGAAAGCATGCGGTCCACCTGGTCGTGCGGTCCTTGCAGCAATGCATCGACCGATCCATCGGGTGCATTGCGTACCCACCCGGTTATGCCCAGCATATGCGCATGGCGCACAGTGGCAATGCGAAACCCAACGCCCTGGACGCGGCCAGTGATGTTCACCATAATGGTTTCGAACTGATGATCTTTTGCAAGTTTCTTCATGGAGTCATTCAGGATGTGCACGCGTTCGTGCCGGTGCTTGCGCCCGGTGCAGGTTCAACGCGGTGTCGATAATACCCACATGGCTGAAAGCCTGCGGAAAATTGCCAAGCATGCGACGCTGATGCGGGTCGTATTGCTCGGCAAGCAGGCCGACATCATTGCATAAACCGGTCAAACGTTCAAACAGCGCCCGAGCATCATCGTCCCGGCCCAACAGCACGTACACGTCGGCCAGCCAAAACGAACACGCCAGGAAGGCGCCCTCTCCGGGAGGCAAGCCGTCGACGGCATCCGCGCTATCGTAGCGTAGCAGCAAACCATCGCGCATGAGGCGCTGTTCAATTGCCGCCACCGTGGACAATACGCGGGGATCGTCGGCTGGCAGGAAGCCAGTGAGCGGAATCTGCAATAGGCTGGCATCCAGGGTCTTCGAGCCGTAGAACTGCACAAAGCTGTTCAATTCAGTATCGTAAGCGCGACCGCAGACTTCAGCATGTATCTCATCGGCGATGCGGCGGCAGTTGTCGGAAAACTCCCTCCCGTTCGGCAAGGTTGCGGCGACCAATGCAATGCGGTCAAACGCCACCCAGGCCATTACCTTGGAATGCGTGAAATGTTGTTTGGGCGCCCGGATTTCCCAGATCCCTTCATCCGGGTTGCGCCACGCTTTCTCGAGAAACGGCATGATGACTTCAGCTATGGCTTCGATGCGCGGGTGCGCAGGCAAATTGCCCTTGATCGCCTGCGCCATGGCATCGGCGACCTCGCCATAGACATCCAGCTGAAACTGGGTGGCGGCGGCGTTGCCGATGCGAACGGGTTGCGAGTCGTCATAACCACACAGCCACGGCAGTTCGTGTTCGGGCAAATGACGCTCGCCCGCAAGTCCGTACATGATCTGCATCTGGTCCGGATTGCCGGCCACGGACCGTGTGAGCCAATCGCGCCATGCCCGGGCCTCGTCGAAATAGCCTAGGCTCATGAACGCAAGCAGCGTCATGGTTGCATCGCGCAGCCAACAATAGCGGTAATCCCAATTCCTTCTTCCACCTATGCGCTCGGGCAGGGACGTCGTGACCGCCGCCGCGATACCCCCCGTGGGAAGGTATGTCATTGCCTTCAACGTAATCAGCGAACGTTTGACCAAACTGGTCCACTGGCCCACGTCCGGGCAACGGCTGGAAAACTCCTGCCAGAAATAATGGGTTTGCTGATACGCCGTGCCGGGGTCGAACGCTTCAGCGACTTTTTCGTGAGAAGCCTGATGGGTCAATGTAAAGGTTCTACGCTCGCCTTCCATGACCTGGAAGTGGGCTTTGGTTTCCTGGCCTTCGGACATGAGCCCCACTGGCGACCTTAACACCAGCATTTCCGGCCCCGCCACAGCGGTCAACGTCTGACTTGCGTGCGTCTCCACCCAGGGAACCGTTCGCCCATAATCAAAACGCATGAGCAAATCCATATCGAATGACACGCAACCCGTTACACCGATTACAATACGCACCACACTGGAGTGCGCGAAGGTGGACGGCATGAAGTCGATTAGCTTGGCAACGCCGTCATCGGTCGTGAATGTGGTTTCCAAAATAAGCGTTCCATCGCTGTAGCACCGCGTAACGGCTCTTATCGGTTCGACTGGGGCTATTTTCCAGCATCCGTTGTCCGACGTTCCCAGCAGGGCGGCAAAACAGGCGGGCGAGTCGAAACGCGGGAAACACAACCAGTCGATTGAACCTCTGTTGGATACCAGCGCAGCCGTGCGGCAATTGCCCAACAAGGCGTAATCTTCGATCCTGGTGGACATGGCACTCCCGTTAGGTCTTGGCCCGCGACATTCTTGATTTAAGTCGCGGCCCCGTTTACTCTGTCTTTTAATATAAAGCAGCCCATGACGTTATGCCATCGTATGTAATGGAACATGGCTGCCGGCAACTCTACCGAGGTATTCATGCGAACAATTCTTCTACCCGTCGACGGCTCCGAATCGTCGAACCGCGCCGTACAGGCTGCCATCAAGGCTGTCAACGACTTGGGCGGCGCCAACCTGCACGTGATAACTGTCCATCCGCCTATCGTGTCCGGCAACGTCAAGCGTTTCTTTTCGGCGGAGGCCATCAACGATTACTACCAGGACGAAGGGCGTAACGCCTTGCTTCCGGCAAAAGCCCTGCTCGACGAAGCCGGCCTGGCATACCAGGAAGAAATCGCCGTCGGGCCCGTAGCCCAAACCATCGCCGACTATGCCAAGAGCAAACATTGCGATCAGATCATCATGGGTACACGCGGCCTGGGAGCCGTCAGCAGTTTTGTCCTGGGTTCAGTGGCAACCAAGGTGTTAAGCCTGGTCGACGTGCCTGTGGTACTCATCAAGTAACAAGGTGTCCTGGCCGGGGTTGTGCCAACCGCCATAAGCCGACACCAGCGTGTCGGCTTTTTTTGGACCCCAGCTTCCGGGTTCATAGGGCAAGCTTTTATGGTGGTCGGTCAGTACGGGTGCCAATACGCTCCATGCCGCCTCGATAGTCTGTTCGCTTGTGAACAAGGCCCGTTCCCCCGCCATCGCGTCCGCCAGCAAACGCTCGTAGGGCGTGGCTTCCTCGGGCGCTACGTCCAGTAAATACAGTTCACGCTGCTCACCCACGAATTCCTTGCCCGACCGCTTCACTCGCGCCGCCAGCGCCACGGCTGAACGGGGCGATAGCCTGAAGCGGAAGTAGTTCGCACGTCCGCCATCGGGATGCGAATCGGCGAACAGGGCTTGTGGCGGCGCCTTGAGTTGCACCAGCACTTCCGCCCCGTCTTGCGCAAGACATTTGCCGGAACGCAAGAACCACGGGACGCCGGACCATCGCCATGAATCGATGAACAGGCGCAAGGCGCAAAACGTTTCCACGTCTGAACGCTTGTCCACATGGGCTTCGCTCCGGTATCCGCGATACTGGCCGCGCACAAGGTCGTCGGCTTGCACCGGCCGCATAGATTGGAATACTTTGGCCTTCTCTGCCTGGACTGCGGCATAACTCTGGCAGACCGGCGGTTCCATGGCCAGCAAAGCCACTATCTGGAACAGATGATTCTGTATGACGTCACGTAGGCAACCGGCGCTTTCATAGAACACGCCACGGTTTTCGATGCCGAAGGTTTCCGACAGTGTTATCTGGACGCTCTCCACATGGTTTCGGTTCCAGATGGGCTCAAGAAACGAATTGGCGAACCGGAAATACAGGATGTTCATGATCGCTTCCTTGCCGAGAAAGTGATCGATCCTGAATATGGCGTCTTCGGGGAAAACTGAACACGCCATGGCGTTCAACTGGCGGGCCGACGCCAGATCGCGGCCGAAGGGCTTCTCCACAATGACACGCGCATTGTCTGATAAACCGGCGACAGCAAGACTCTGAATGACAGTGGGAAAAAAAGAAGGAGGGATGGCCAGATAGTGGACAGGACGCTGCGCTTCGCCCAGAGCCTGCTTGAGCCTGGTGAAGGTGGCGGGATCGTTATAGTCGCCGCTGACGTAATGCACACAAGACAGCAGATGAGCGAGCGCTTGTTTGTCAGCCGGTTGACCGGAGTCCCGTATGCTCTGCCTGATGCGTTCCCGCAGCTTTGCCGGTGTCAATTTCGACGA
>CAZONP010000091.1:0-8885 GCA_964581155.1 uncultured Candidimonas sp.
TTGTCAAGCTTCGATCACGCCGGCCAAGCCTTGGCGCTCGAGCAGCGAATTCAAGTGCTCCCAGCCATGAAAATCGATAAGCAATTGGCCTCGGTTCTTTGCGCCTATCTTCAGGCTGACCCGCGTTCCCAGGTGATCGGAGAGCGCCTCTTCCATACGCTTTACATCGCCGGAGTCCGCAACCGATTTGCGGGCTGCCTTGGTGTTTTTCTCGTCAGCATCACGGATGCTGCGCCCCACCAGTTTTTCTGTTTCCCGCACCGAGAGGCGCTTGGCAATGACTTCGTTGGCCAACAATATTTGCGAAGCGGCATCGGTGGCAAGCAGCGCCCGTGCATGGCCCATGTCGATATCGCCCGCAAGCAACATGGTTTGCACAGGCCCCGTCAGATTGAGTAGCCGTAAAAGATTGCTGGTTGCCGAGCGCGAACGGCCTATCGCCTGGGATGCTTGCTCATGGGTCAGGCCGAATTCGTCGAGCAGCCGACGCACGCCATGGGCTTCTTCCAGCGGATTCAGATCTTCTCGCTGAATATTTTCGATCAGTGCCATGACGGCGGCGCTTTCGTCGGCCACATCACGCACCAGCACAGGCACTTCTGTCAGGCCGGCCAATTGCGCCGCCCGAAATCGGCGTTCCCCTGCAATAATTTCGTACTGCCCGGCCTCTTTACCGATCAAGGGACGCACCAGTATGGGCTGCATGATGCCTTGCGCCCGTATGGAGTCGGCCAGCTCGTTGAGCGCGCCTTCGTCCATCCGCGTACGCGGCTGGTACTTACCGGCGCGCAATAATTTTAATTTGAGCACGGACGGCGTGTGTTCCGACGACGCGTCGGAACGGCCAAAGCTTTCGATCGCTGCCGCGTCCTCGCCAAGCAAGGCGTCCAGGCCTCGGCCTAATCCCTTTGGTTTTCTCGTTGCCATTTTCGTATTCCTTTCGTGAGTTTATTGGGCGCGGGGACGCGCCTGTTGGCGCAGGGCTTCTTTTTTTACCCGCTTGACCAATTCATTGCCGAATTCAATATAGGCCTTGGCGCCTCGCGAGTTTTTGTCGTAGACGATACCTGGAAGACCATGACTGGGCGCTTCAGCCAGACGCACATTGCGCGGGACCACGGCCTTGAATACCTTGTCGCCGAAGTGCGTTTCGATCTGCGCCGAAACCTGTTGCTGCAACGTAACCCGCGCGTCGAACATGACCCGAAGCAACCCAATGAGCTGCAGGTCCGGATTGATATTGCGGTGTACCCGCTTGATGGTGTTGACCAGATCCGACAAGCCTTCCAGTGCAAAATATTCGCATTGCATGGGAATGATGACCCCGTGCGCGGAAGCCAGTCCGTTAAGCGTCAATAAGGACAGAGTTGGCGGGCAATCAATAAGGATGAAATCGTAGTCAGGCAAGATGTGTTCTATGGCTTGCTTCAACTGCTGTTCGCGTTGGTCCATTTGAATGAGGTCGATCTCGGCGCCGGACAATTCCCGATTGGCTGGAAGCACGTCGTAGCCACCCGCCTGCGACCTGACCCGCGCCTGCGTGATCGTGGTGTCGCCAATAAGCACCTGGTACAGATTCTGTTCAACCTTGTTTTTGTCTACGCCGCTGCCCATGGTGGCATTGCCTTGAGGATCCAGGTCAATGAGCAGCACCCTTTTGCGCATGGCCGCCAACGCGGCGGCCAAATTGATTGCCGTCGTGGTTTTACCCACGCCACCCTTCTGGTTTGCAATGCAAAAAACACTGGCGATGGAAAGAGTATTGTTCACGGAGTTCCTTGGCGGCTTAACCAGACCAGGCAGCGCTGGGCGTTCAGTTCGGGGACGGACAGCTGTTCAATATGGCTCACGCGCCAATCTGTTTGCTGTTCGAGCATAAAAATTTCTTCCTGGGGCTCGTGCCCTTTCATTGCTGCCAGAAGCCCACCAGGCGCCGCATGCCGCCCTGCAAGTGTCGCAAAGTCGACCAGGCTTGCAAAGGCACGGGAAACAACAATATGGGCCCCTAGCGGCTCCAGCGTCTCGACACGGCTGTGCACGGCATGGAGGTTCGGCAACTGGAGCGCCCCGGACATTTGGCGAACAAACGCCATTTTCTTGTCTACCGCGTCAATACAGCTTATGTCCCAGTTTGATCGCATGACGGCCAGCACGACGCCGGGCAGTCCGGCTCCTGAACCTACATCGACGATCTTTCCTATACCTGTGTTTTTGTCCAGTACCCTACTGAATGTCGGCATGATCGCCAGACTGTCAAATACATGCTGGACCAGCATTTGCTGCGGATCCCGCAAAGCGGTCAGATTATATGTTCGGTTCCAGCGCTGCAAGGCCTCTATGTAAGTCAACAAGGCGCAGGCTTGCGCTTCGCCCAGAGCCACGCCCAATTGCTGCGCCGCAGCATACAGACGTTGTTGGTAGGGGTGTCCATTGGTCATCAGGCAGCTTTCTTCTTGTACTGTATACGCTTAATGTGAATTAGCAATAAAGAGATGGCAGCGGGCGTTACTCCGGACACTCGGGCGGCCTGGCCGACCGTCTCAGGGCGGCTAGCCTTTAATCGGTGCCGTACTTCAATAGACAGGCTGCTGATAGCGTCATAGTCTATATCCGCAGGAATTAGCTGGGACTCCTGGCCTGCCTGCTTGTCGACCTCTTCTTGTTGCTTGGCCACGTAACCGGCGTACTTCACTTGGATCTCTACCTGGTCTGCAGTAGCATCATCCCCAAGACCGGGTCCGGCAATGCATTCTCCATTTTCTTTTTCCAGCGTCATCAGGTCGCGATAACTGACGTGTGGCCGCTTGAGCAAGTCATATAGAGAATATTCCCGTTCCACTTGTTTGCCAAGCAGCGTCTCTGCCGTGTGAAGGGCCAAGGTTTTAGGATTGATCCAGTTGCTCTTAAGGCGTTCTATTTCGTGCGCGACTGCGTCGCGTTTTCGGCTGAAGGCATCCCACCTTACGTCATCTACCAGGCCCAGGCGCCGGCCTGCCTCGGTAAGGCGCATATCGGCATTATCTTCCCGCAGGCTTAGCCTGTATTCCGCGCGAGACGTGAACATTCTGTACGGTTCTGTTACCCCGCTCGTAATAAGATCATCCACCAATACGCCAAGATAGGCCTCGTTGCGCTTTGGACACCAGGCGTCTTTGCCTTGAACATACAGCGCAGCGTTCACGCCAGCCAAAAGGCCTTGTGCCGCCGCTTCCTCGTATCCCGTAGTTCCATTTATCTGGCCCGCAAAGTATAGGCCCTTGATCGACCGAGTTTCGAGCGACGACTTAAGTTCGCGCG
Organism: uncultured Candidimonas sp.; assembly: GCA_964581155.1. Classification (GTDB taxonomy): domain Bacteria; phylum Pseudomonadota; class Gammaproteobacteria; order Burkholderiales; family Burkholderiaceae_B; genus Pollutimonas. The sequence continues at coordinate 3,298 of CAZONP010000091.1, forward strand.
GGTCAAAATAGTCGTACTCGATGGCATAGCCTGGACGCATGATAATGGCGCCCTCCAGCCCCGGCAACGAACGAATCAAGGCAAGCTGGATATCAAACGGCAGGCTTGTCGAAACCCCGTTTGGATAAATCTCGGTTGTGCTAAGACCTTCCGGTTCCAGGAATATCTGGTGACTTGTCTTGTCGGCAAACCGATGAATCTTATCTTCGATGGACGGGCAGTATCGCGGGCCTATACCTTCAATCGTCCCACTATCGCTGTACATAGGGGAACGGTCAAGACCGGAACGTACGATGTCATGCGTTTGCTGCGTCGTATGCGTAATCCAGCATGGCCTTTGCTCCGGATGCATGGCGGCATTGCCCATATAGGAAAATACGGGCACAGGGTCGGAATCTCCAGGCTGGGCTATCGTTTTAGAAAAATCTATGCTTCGACCGTCTATTCGAGGCGGAGTACCCGTCTTAAGCCGCCCTTGCGGTAGTTTCATTTCCTTAAGGCGTTGCCCCAGGGAGATTGACGGTGGATCGCCTGCCCTACCCGCCGAATAGTGATCCAGACCCACATGTATGAGTCCGTTCAAAAAGGTGCCAGCAGTCAAAACAACGCTGCGTCCTCTGAATTTCAAACCGATCTGCGTGACGGCACCGACAACGCAGTCACCCTCAAGCATTAAGTCATCAACCGCTTGCTGGAAGATAGTAAGGTTGGGCTGGTTCTGCAAAATACGGCGTATTGCCTGCCGATATAGCGAACGGTCAGCCTGCGCGCGGGTTGCGCGTACCGCAGGGCCTTTCGAGCTATTAAGGGTTCTGAATTGTATGCCGGCATGATCCGTGGCAATGGCCATGGCACCACCTAGTGCGTCCACTTCCTTCACCAGGTGGCCTTTTCCAATCCCTCCGATGGAAGGATTGCAGGACATTTGCCCTAGAGTTTCCATATTATGGGTCAGTAAAAGGGTGGAAGCTCCAGTACGGGCTGCGGCAAGAGCCGCTTCCGTGCCAGCGTGACCGCCACCGACCACAATCACATCGAATTCGTCTGGATAAATCATGTTTCGCTCATAGCGAGAAAATCTCTAACTAATGATTATACTGCCGTAGCGAGAACGTTTCACGTGAAACAGCAACTATGTTTGGTGAGCACTTGTGTTGTTTGCGTTCTACGGAGACGGGCTCGCATTGTTCCACGTGAAACAATGCAATAGGTTGACCGTAGTCAGACTTATTCATCATCTATTTCAATAGTTTCCGGGATCGAAACCCTGATATAGGTTGCATACCCAGATGCGTAATACTAGTAGTCCAGGCCGCGCGCGTAATGTTCCACGTGAAACATGCTTGGTCATTTTTCGAACAACTCATGAATTCGACCACATGCAGATTTGGTGAATAGACAAGTCTTAAAAGAATTAATCTACAACTGGAAATCACATTGCAATGATACGGCAGAGGGCAAGGTTTCATTCCACTTCTTATTGTTCAGCAAAGCCGGTTATTAGGGTTGACAAGGCATGCAACTGATTAACAACAATCACGAAACCAATAAGCATTGGGTTAGCTCAGAGATCTACAAATAAAGGCTAGGGGCGATTCCGTTCTAAGCGGCGTTCGTTCAGCTTTCCAAAGCTCATGCCATTAAACCAACAACCCCGGTTAATCGATGTGTTCTAGCTTTGTTTCACGTGAAACAAATGAGTTAACAAGCACCCTTCTTGAAACCCGCCTGTGGATAACGCTGTGCACAAATATAGGATAAATTGTGTATATCCGTCGGCTTACATGCCAAGCCGCCATTTGCCCAACTACGCTATCTCTCCTACTACATATCCAATGAAAATCGAATCGAAGCTGCCCAACGTCGGCACCACTATATTCACTCTAATGAGCCAGCTATCCGCCGAGCACAACGCAATAAATCTGGGCCAAGGTTTCCCTGACTTTAATCCAGACGAACGACTAACTGACCTGGTAACTGGGGCGATGAAGAACGGCCACAATCAGTATCCGCCAATGGCCGGCATTCCAGCGCTGCGCGAGGCGATTTCCCAGAAACAAAGCAGTCTATACGGGCACTATTACGACCCCAATACAGAGGTAACTGTCACCAGCGGCGCAAGTGAAGGCCTAATGAGCAGCATCATGGCCTTCGTAAAGGCGGGGGACGAAGTGATAATCATCGAACCGTTCTATGACCTTTACATACCCGTCATAGAATTGGCAGGCGGAATTCCGGTAGTAGTCAGCATGCAGGCGCCCGATGCCAATAATCCGTATTATTGTGTGGATTGGAGCAGGGTGCGCGCTGCCGTCACCCCCAAGACACGCATGCTTATTATCAATTTTCCCCATAATCCGACGGGAATCAATCTTGCATCTTCCGACCTGGACGAATTGGAGCGTATTGTCGCGGAAACGGGAATTCTTATACTTTCCGATGAGGTGTATGAACACATAATCTTCGATACGCAACCCCATCGAAGCATGGCTTGCCGAGAGTCCCTGGCGGCAAATTCAATAGTTGTTTCCTCATTCGGGAAAACATACCACACCACTGGATGGAAAGTCGGTTACTGCTGTGCCCCGGAAGCTTTATCCACTGAAATAAGAAAGGTACACCAATTTGGCGTATTCACCGTCAGTTCGCCCATGCAAGTAGCGTTAGCCGAGCACATGAATGACGTGTCACCTTATACCCAGCTGCCTGCCTTTTACCAAAAAAAATACGAAAGACTCACAGCTGGTTTGGCAACGACCCGGTTTCGCCCATTGCCAAGCCAAGGCACCTTCTTTCTGCTTGCCGACTACAGCGCCATATCCGACCTGCCCGAATCTGAATTTGCCAAATGGCTGACCACCGAACATGGCGTAGGCGTTATTCCCGTGTCTGCCTTTTATCGTCAACCGAATGCACGTGATTCCAACCATAGCTTGGTACGATTTTGCTTCGCCAAGCAAGACCAGACACTGGACGATGCAGTGCGCAGACTGCAAACGCTTTGATTGGCCTAACAGCGCACCTTCATGGGCCCGAATCCTTGAAAGTGCCGTAAGAGCCAGCAAGTGAACGAAGTATACCTGTGCTTTTCATGTTTCTGACAAGCAGCGAAAATGCAAAATTCAACGGTGTACTTCAGTTGTTCATAATCTTTATTATTTATAACAACTAATAGTAATGGGTGTCTGTGGATAAGTGGAACAACTGGAAAATAGGCCGCAATATCAAACACTTGCTGCTAAATTTCAGACTGGACAAACTCTGTTTTAACCAAGGACGAAAAGGGTATAACTTCTGCGGGTAATGCACATACCAAGCTTATGCCTTCTTCATCCACAGGCTATGCACATGTCGCGTGTATAGCAGTTGTCCACAGCTACGCTCGGATCATGGCGGCCTTTATCGGTCGGTTTAATTAGTTACTGAATGTAAGTAATAAGAGGCGAGGGCATTTAAACCCGGCTTTTCGCGGGTGAATCTGAAAATGCCAAGCGCTCAAGATGTGGGATGGATGTCGCCGTTGTCGAATACGACCTGGTTTTCCGGCCATTGAAGTGCGGCCAGACGAAAACGTGACCCGCCTATATGAGGCGTAATTCTTCGGTCGCGCCAGCGCGCGCCTACCGAATAGTCGACGCAGTACACATTATGGTTTTTGCCGTGCCAGGCAAGGGGATCTATGCCATTGAAAAGTTGGCTATATCGTGGCGCTGCTTGTCCTGGTTGTACGTTGAATAGTCGCCAGTAATGTCCAATAACGACGGGAACAAGGTCGTCATAGTCATCCCACCAGGTCACCCTGTCGGAAAAACGCCACCTGTTGCCCGCAAAGAAGGCTGTGGCGGCCTTTTGCTCGACTCCCGAGGTCAGGACCTTGAGTGGGTTGACCATTTGCTGTGTGGCCTCGTATTCGGCAATGCCGTGAAGAAACGGAGGCGGCGCGAATTCGTCTTCCAGTTCATGCGCCCAATGACGTTTCTCGTCAAGATAGCGCTGGTACAGGCCCGATGCTTGCGCCGTCGACTGCGCAATGCTGTTCCAGGTACGGTAATGCTCAACCACCTCACCACTTCGTATGGGGCGTATGGCATCGATGGCGGGATTCGTCCACGCGGCATGCACAACCCTGATGTCATCGCGGTACAAGGCGACTGGTAAGCCGCTAAGGAAGTCTAGTAGGGCAGGACGTTCATGTGCAGGGGTACGGTGAAACGGTGCGTAGTTTCGAAGATCGCGCTCATAGCGTTCATCGAAAAACCAACCGGAACCGTCTTTCACGTCGTGCATCAGCAGGTTGAGCTCGTGATTGCCGAGGATTGCTTGGGCATTGCCTTGAGCAACAAGTTGCTGCACCAATTCAATGACTGCCTGGCTTTTTGGACCTCGATCGCAGAGGTCACCAACGAAAACCAGTTTTCGGTCATCGCGATGCTGACCGGCACGGTTGTACCCCAGCTTATCGAGCAGTGCGACCAAAGCGGCGTATTCACCGTGGATGTCGCCAACGATATCCAGGGGATTGTCAGGTAGACCTTGGACGAGGTGCATAGGAAGGCATGTTGCTGCACGGTGGATCAGCGTCGGGTGCGCTTACCTGCCAACAGCGAAGCACGCAGTATAGCCCTATTGTTTTCGGTTGAACCGTAGCCATAGGAGTCACGACTTATGGCGATAACCTAGTTGTTCATTCTATTTTATATATATAAAGACAACTAATAATGGGTGTCTGTGGATAACTGGAACAAGTCGCTAATTACGAACAATATCAGCAGCTTGCGGGTGGATTTTTTGTGCATAAGGGCTGTGTGTGATCGGGATGGTTTGGGCATAACTTTTCCATTTCAGCTTCGATGGGTGGTTGTCCCATGTTCATGCACATTCTGTGCACAGGCATGGTCCCAGGGGATATCCACAGGCACTTATTTCACTTTAGGAGGCCAAGGACTAGTAACCATCTGATTAATTTACAATTTGTTGTAAAATTTTCTTTTGATTATGGGTATTCCAACTATGGCGGGTCGTTTGCTGGTATCGAGGCTCATGTTGTTGTCGTTACTGATAGCGATTGGACTTGGGGGAATAGTTACGAACCAGTTGTTGTCGTCGCGTACGGCAATACTGGAACATGCACAGATCACCAACCAAAACATACTGTTCACCGTAAGCCATGTGCTGGAAAATACCTTAAGCGCGCTCGACCTGTCGCTGCGCGATACCGTTGATCGGATCGAACGGACGACAAGCGGTCATAACCATTTTTCCACTCTGCAGGGCGCGGCCCTTTCAACTCGCCTATTGGCCTCTGTAGATGTCGGAAATGAGCTTGTGCTGGATGAAGCCGGGGGTGTCGTATATGCGACCAAATCATTGCCTCCAGGCGACTGGTCGTTTGCCAAGCGCGATTATTTTTTAGCTCATGAACTAGGGCTAAGCACAGGTCTATTTGTAGGCCGGCCTTTTTATTCCCAGCTGGATGGCAGGATGAGCGTGGCGTTTAGCCGCCGTTGGAACTGGCCGGACGGGACGTTCGGTGGTGTGGTGGTATTGACTATAAAACTACAGCATTTCAGGGAGTTATTTTCCAGCAT
>CAZONP010000092.1:0-8876 GCA_964581155.1 uncultured Candidimonas sp.
GCCCTTGGGACCCAGCTCGATCAGGTTGTAGTTGCGTTCGCAAAAAGGGATCAGGCGTACCAGTTGGCTTAACTTATTGCGCTTGCCAAATAACTGGGGGTTGAATCCGATACTTTGTATCAACAGGTCTATCCATTCATCCGTGGTGAACTGCTTGCGTGCTTCTACGTAGCTGTCGAAATCGAAGTGCGACAGCTGTATGGGTTTCAGCGCAGCAAGGATCCAGGGCGACACATTCTTGTCTTCGTTAAATTCGTATTCAATATCGGCCAGGCACCAGACGCCACCAACCAGCAGCTTGGGGTGGGCCTTAACGGTGGGGCACGCTGCCCGGCACGTCTGTCCCCAAGCTGATGGGCATGGCTAAATAGCTATCGGCAGCTTCGTCAGCGCTTGTCAGCCTGATCGAATCAGGCAAGGCTGTAGCGCTTACAAGTTCCAGGTTGTGGGTTTCGGCCGGAGGTACCGCAGCGTGCAGTCATTGCGTACTCCAGAGTACGCCTGGCTGTACTTGCCTTGCCGCTGCGTGACAGTTGTCAGCCGAGCAGTTCATTGTTCATTGGGATGGTAGTCAATCACCAGCGTCAGCATAGCCTAGTGATTACGCCCCGCCCAGATCCAGCAGAGGTCTGTCGACCAAATGCATTCAGTTAATACACATTGTGTGGGCGGCTTGCCTGGGCAAGTCAATGGTAGGCTTTTGACCGGCAACTACAGCGCAAACGTCTGAGAAGGGTTTGACTTCGGCCTCAAGATTGCTACCTATATGCTACCTAGGAAAATTTTAGTCAAAATCAATAGGCAAAAAAATACCCCAAATAATTGATTTATAAGGGGAATTTTGGTGCCGATGAGAGGAGTCGAACCCCCGACCTTCTCATTACGAATGAGCTGCTCTACCAACTGAGCTACATCGGCCTTTCCGCATAATTATGGGCTGCATATGGTGCAGCCCGCATCCTGCCAAGCCCATTATTATACATATTTTGTCGCTTTTTTTCAGGCGGCTTAGTCTTCATGATTCATGCGGATGGCCGAAGGGAACAAATCCCAGCATGCAATGAACAGGGCGGCAATCAAGGGGCCGATAACGAAGCCGTTAATGCCGAACACCGACAGGCCGCCCAAGGTGGAGATCAATATGACATAGTCCGGAATCTTGGTGTCCTTTCCGACCAGAAGCGGGCGCAGCACGTTGTCGACCAGGCCTATGACCAGGACGCCGAAGAGCGTAAGCACCACGCCTTGCCAGATGGCGCCCGTTACCAGGAAGTACACGGCAACCGGCATCCAGATCAGCGCCGCGCCCACAGCCGGCAGCAATGACAGGAAAGCCATCATCACGCCCCATAGCAGGGATCCCTGAATGCCCAGGAACCAGAACATGAGGCCGCCCAAGGTGCCCTGGGTGATGGCAACGACGATATTGCCTTTGACGGTGGCCCGGATGACGGTCGCAAATTTACGAAATAGATTTTGCTTGTGGTCTTCGCTTAACGGGATCAGATTCCTGGATTGGCGCGCCAGGTTCGCGCCGTCGCGCAGCAGGAAGAACAAGACGTATAGCATCACGCCCATGCCGATCAGGAACTGGGCCGTATTCTGCCCAACGCTCACCGCCTGACTTGCCAGGAATTTGCTGCCTTGCAAGGCGCCAGCCGACAGCTTCTCGCGCAGACTGAATATGTCGCCAACACCGAAGCGCGTCATTAAGTCGTGCACGTACGGGGGCAGGGCGTTGACGATTTGTTCGAAATACTCGCCCAGATTGAACTCACCCGAGGTAATGCGTTTGTAAACTGCGGCGCCTTCCTGCACCAGCGCGCCGCTGATGAAGATCATTGGAAGAATGACGATCAAGATGATGATCAGCAGCGAGCTAAGCGCTGCAAGATTGGGGCGTCCGTGCGTGATGACCAGGAAACGTCTTTGCATCGGTGAAAATATGATGGCCAGAATGGCGCCCCAGAAGATGGCGCCATAGAACGGTAGCAATACCAATATGAATGCTACGGTTACCAGAGTAAGCAGAATTAGGAAGGTACGAAAATAAAGATTGGAGTTGTTCATCCAGTGTCCACGAAATTGGGCACGCGGCGCGGGCGGATTGCCGGCGCTGCACAGTGGGTTCAGCAAGAATGCCACCTTCCGGCAATTCTATGCGAAACGCCGCTTATTCGCCCAGCAGTTCCGCTATGGGCTCCATGCCTTCCACGTGTTGTGAAATTACTTTCACAACGACGATGATCGGGACGCAGAGCAACATGCCCCACACACCCCAAAGCCAGCCGCCAAACAACAACGCCACAAAGACGGCGGTTGCATTCATTTTCGCGATGCGGCCCGTCATCCAGGTGGTGACCAGGGTGCCTACCAGCGTGGCGATGGTCAGAGACACCGCTGCCACCAGCAGCATGATCGAGAACGATTCGAACTGCAAAAACGCCGCCAGGCTTGTCGTGACCGCCGCAATTAACGGGCCGAAGTACGGAATTATGTGCAGCAAACCGGCGGCGACTGCCCACGCACCTGGATTATCAAGGCCTATCCAATGCAGGGCGGCCCAAGTCGCCAGTGCCAACAAGACATTGGTGACCAGCAGCATAAGCATGTAGCGTTGAATCGATGTATTGATCCCGTCCAGGATGTGAACGGTAATTTTCTTATTCGACAAGGACGGACCGGTGATCTTGACCAGCTTGCGCTTGAAGGTGTCGCCCGAGAGCAGGGCAAAAAACACCAGGAATAGAACCATGGTCAATTGGCCCAAAAAAGATGCCGCGCCGACAGATCCCATCCACAGCCAGTCATTCAGGTTCAGGTCCGGCTGGCGGGGGGCGACGGCGGGCGGAGGCGGGGCCGCCTCGTTCGTCGCCGCATTGCTTGCGCCGGCAGCGTTTTTCAGGGCATCGGCGGCGTTCTGGATCTTTTCCAGCGGGCTCATGCCGCCGTCGTTCAGGCGGCGCAGCGCGCTAGTCATCTTGTAGGTGGCGTAGGGCAATTCGTCCACGATGTCTTGTGCCTCGTTATACACCGAGGTAACGACCACACCGGTGGAACCCAACAGAGACAGCATGACCAGGCTTGTGCCCACGACGCGCGGAATGCGATGCCGTTCCAGCCAGCCCACAAGTGGGCTAAGTGTGTAGGCGATAAGTATCCCGAAGACCAGTGGCACAAAAAACGCCTGCGCCCATTGCAGGGTAAAAATAAAGGCGATGGTCGCCAGGAACGTGATGGCAAATCCGCCTACCACGACGTACGGCGGCGTAATAGGGGCCAGAGCAGGGCTGGAATCGGGCGCCGATGCCTCGGTAGTTGCAACGCTTGCCTGGTGGCTGGCAGAGGCCACGGACGGCGTGGATGCCGATGCCGCCGGTTTAACGGTATCCATTGGAGGGTCTCAGTACAAGTTCGGCCTGTATGCCGGATTCACGAACAATACCCTCGCGACGAGTTTCCATCAACCTGAATCGCGGGTATGCCGCTTGCTGCATAAGCCGAACGGCGCTTGGCCGCTTTGACCACTCTAAAGGAGCACGCCCATGTCCATATTCAAGAGTATTCTTGCCAAGATATTTCCGACCGACCACGACGCCAACGCACCTACGAAACCCGATACAGTACCCACCGGCCAGCCGACGTCGACCACGCACGGTACGGCGGGCACGACTGGCATCCCGGCGGGCGGCGCGGCCACTACCGGAATGCCGGGCGGTGCGACCGATGCTTCGGGCCTGAAAACCACAGCCAGTCCGGCAGGTACAGCCGCATCGTCAGTCGACGTCGACGCCGTGTTGCGCGAGCTGCAGGCCAAGAACACTGAGAACCTGAACTGGAAGACGTCCATCGTGGATTTGCTGAAGCTGTTGGGTCTGGACAGCAGTATGGCGGCCCGCAGGGAATTAGCGGCGGAACTGCACTATCCGGGCAATACGGAAGATTCGGCTGCCATGAACATGTGGCTGCACAAAGAGGTGATACGCAAGCTGGCGGAAAACGGCGGCAAGCTGCCTGAGGATTTGAAGCATTGATGGGTGCCAAGCTTCAAGCTGGCAAACAAAAAGAAAAGGGCCTACGTTTTCACGTAGGCCCTTGGAATTCTTGGCTCCCCGAGCAGGGCTCGAACCTGCGATCTGCGGATTAACAGACGCTTAATGCAGCCTCGATACCTACTTCGCCTACATCACAAATTCAATTGTATCAGATACTTACGCGTCGCGGTGCGACATCGAGCGACAGCGTTTGACACCCATCGACAGGTTTATCGCAACAAGTTGTGCAACAAACTCCCTGTCGCCTGCGGGCGCAGGTATTACCGCATGAATGGGCCCACAATGGTCCTTTTGAGCCCGTCGGTTTGACCTCTGGGAGCCTTCAGCAGTTGGTGGTCGGGGTACGCGTTATACCGCATTATCATCACGCGGTATAACCGTCACAAACATGCCTTATTTGATTTCGAATCCAACCCTTCGCGAGCTGCGGCGACCAAGCGCTTAGCAAGCTGCAAGGAAGTCCATTGCCACGGCCTCAAAAGAAGCAAACGACGTCTCGAAAGTTGGCGGGTCTATGTCGTACACGAGAGGCATTAGGTGCTTCGAGTACTGTTTAGGCAGTTCTCCGTTCGACTTCGCAACCTTCAGGGTACGCTTGAGGACGCTGACTGGGTCAGCGTCAAACTCAGGATTTTGGCCCTTGAATTCGTCCCGGTCGCTCTGTACCAGCTTTGGAAAAATGCTCCGTGCAGTTGCTAGAGAATCGCCAGAGAGTTCTACAATGCGCGCCACGTCGTAGACGTGGCGAACCAAAGCAGGGTCGATGTCACCCTTGGTTTGGTGGCCGTCCCACTTATATGCGCAGCGGCGCAGCAGTGAAAGCACTTTTTCGGCTGCAGTCTCGGCAACGGAGATGCAGTCAATAGAAACCGTCGAAGTCGCAGGTAGGCCTGCAAGCGTCTCGTAGAGATAGCCGAATTCGCGCTGCTCTAGCGGCAGCAATGGTTGTCGTTGAATAAGTTCAAGCTTCAGCTCAGGGCGAAGACTCGGGAATTCCGAATAGGCGGTTTTGTAGCCTGCCCCAATGACGTAGTACCGGTGAGTGTCGCGGGTGCGCGGGTTGAGCCCTCCGTCTGGATATTTGAGAAGTGGAAAGTCCAAGGCATCCAGGAGCTCTGGAATAAGTTCATGCAAGGCCTTGAGTCGCACTCGGTCTCCGCGGCCCTTCTTTAAAGGATTTTTGGTAGGCGACATCATTACTTTGATGTCAATGTCCTCAGACATCCGATTGATTATGCCGTGGGCCTTGGACAGGCATGTGCCGCCAGCGAAGATGAGCCGAATGCCCTCATCATGGCGGGTATGTTCTCCTCGACGCGGGTCGAGGTCACTGAAGTGGTCGTGGTGGACTTGTAGTTCGCTCAATTTCTTGAGCAGTTCTGTGATGTGAATGTCTTTTTCAGCGGTCTGTATCGGCAGCCCTCGCAGCAAGCCTTCCGCTGCCAGGTCTTCAAGCGCTTGCTTCTGTACGGCCGTAATTATTCTCATATTTCACCGAGCGGCCTCCTACCGCAATCTTCCTGCTGATGCGACGTCGCCCAGTATTAGCCACGAATGTACCAGGCAGCTGTGTCGTCCGCCCTGAGTTGTATTCGGCAGCTGCGCTTCCAGCGCTGACCGAAACACCTAGCTTCTTAAGAGCTTCAACTGCAAGTGTTTCTAAACTACCTGCAGGGATGGTGGCTCCTGTGACTGAGCTCTTGCGGGTCTTGGCATACACTCCCGTCCCGATGCGTACAAGCACTCCCTGACTTTGGAGAGCCTTGAGGGCCTCGGAAACCTGAGAGGGACTGCCCATTTTTGCAATGTCCGCCCGGAGGATGACGTTGCCTGTTCGCTGCTTGATGGACCGCAGCATTCGTTCTTGCAGCCTCATAGTTACGCTCCCATGAATGGATTGATTTCAGAGTGTAGCAACCCCTGCCCATTTGTCAACATTAGCTATTGTATAACAACGACTTATACGGGCATATCCTACCGGCGTAGCGGCAAGGTATGCAACCCGATTCGGGTGTACTCAAATTTTTGTACCTGTTAATAAATTTGCATGCTCCTTGCCCACAATCGGCTGGTCACCGCAGCCACTGGAGCGAGGGAGCAGGACAGCAGCAAACCGCTTGACCGCATTGAATCTTTTCTTGCGAGAAAATCATTTACATGAAGTGAATCCGCCAGGCTCACCCAGAATGCAGGGGCGATTGGATCGGCGGAATGTTCCGCCACAGACTGGCTCCGACCTGCGCCGCCGCGTGTTAGGCGCCGCCCTGGCCATATATCAGGCATGGGCACGCTGTGCGGCCCCACAACTTGTCTCCGTGCCTCCGCTGCCTCACGATGGCGGGGCCAGTCTTTTGAGTGGTTAGAGCAAGCCAGCTAACGATGTGGCGATTCCTGAGGCGATGATGCTTCCGGCCGCGCCTTCGCATATATTACGCGCTGAATCTAGAAGCGCTCGGAGCTTCCCTTGATCTGGTGAGCCCTGGCTTAGGCATGCCGATGACTGTTTGATGATCGGATCTAGTTCGGCTTGCAGGTCGCCGGGTAACTGCTGGATCAGAGGAGTGATTTGATCCAGCAGCTGCCTGGCCTGCCCGACGTCAATGCTGGCTGTTTGGCATATGGACACAGAAGCTTGATTAGAGACGTTGCCGATCACGCCAGCATTTTGAACATAAAAAGTTTGGTTTAGTGTCTGAGCTGCTTGACGCTCATCATGCTTAAAGCTCATGTTTTCTCCGAGAATTCCAGCGGCCTCAAGCTTAAGACTCCAGTCAAGAACCTGAGAAGGTGGCTTATAACCCCAAAACATACGCTCGGCCTGCTCGCTGCCGTCGCCCAGCCGGTGCAGCGGGAGTGGGCGGGTGCCCGGCGGAACGTTATACCGTAGCCGCTTCTCATCATCTGTCATGGTCTAATCTTGGTGGATACTTTGAAGCGAATCATTCTCCATTTATAAGGTGATTCCATGACGAAGAAACAAGAGCCAGGCCATCCTCGCAAGATCGATGCGGCCTTCAAGCATGAGGTCGTGCTGGCGCCGGATTTCAACGAGTGGGGCGCGAACGTCAGCATTGCGTTTATGGCCGGCCTGGATTGCCAGCAGATCATCGCGTGAAAGTGGGTTCGTCATGGCGGTATCACTGTATGCATGTACAGTATTATAGCGCAGAGCCAGAACGCAAAAAAGCCCACCGGTTAGGGCGGGCATTAATACTGGATATGCGACGTGTCTCATATTCCGTCTCATACGGGCAAAAACAAAGCCCTGACACTTTCGCGCCAGGGCTTGATCTTACTACGGTATTCTTGGCTCCCCGAGCAGGGCTCGAACCTGCGACCTGCGGATTAACAGTCCGTCGCTCTACCAACTGAGCTATCAGGGAATTGAAAGAGACAGAACTATAGCACACACTTTCACATCTGTGCAAACGGCGACGGCGCCCTATCTTATCGAGCAAGTTGTCATGGCTGCGTGCATCATTCCTGGAGCGCTAAACTACGCGATTCCATTAACTTGCCACTCCCATGAACACTCCTGACCCTATTGCTGCCATTTCCCGAAGGAAACAGTTCTGGATTGGATTCCTGCTTGCCGGTTTAGGTGCTGTCTTGTTTTCCGCCAAGGCCATCGTGGCGAAGCTTACCTACCGCTACGGCGTCGATGCGCTTACAGTCATTGGCTTTCGCATGATGCTGTCGTTTCCCTTCTTTGTGGTTGTGGGCCTGATGCAGGCGCACAAGGCACGGCTCGGCGAACTGCCGCGCCTTACCCGCAAGGAATCGCTGCAAATCATCTTTTTGGGAATCATCGGCTATTACCTATCCAGTTATCTTGATTTCCTGGGGTTGCAGTACATATCCGCCGGCCTTGAGCGGCTGATCTTGTTCCTTACTCCCACGTTTGTGCTCCTGATCTCGGCGGTCTACTTGAAGCGGCCTATCGGCCGCAATCAATGGATCGCGCTTGCCATGGCCTATATCGGCGTGATCCTGGTGTTCGTTCAGGATTTGTCGTTTAGCGGGAGCAATGTGGTGTTGGGCTCCGCCTTCGTATTGGGTGCAGCGGTGAGCTACTCCATATATTTGATCAGCTCCGGGGAGTTGATACGGCACGTTGGGGCAACGCGCCTGGTGGCATATGCCATGTCGGTTTCCGCCGTGGTCAGCATGGCACACTTTTTCATTGTTTATTCCTGGGAGGGCCTGGATCAGCCGATGGCGGTCTACCAACTTTCGCTGGTACATGCCGTGGCGCATACCGTTGCCCCTACCTTCATGATCATGTGGTCGGTGGCGCGGATCGGCGCACCACTGACGTCGCAATTGGGTCTTTTGGGGCCAGTCTCCGTCTTGTTTTTGGCCGGCTGGATTCTCGATGAACCGATTACGCCTCTACAACTGGCCGGCACGGCCTTTGTGTTGGCGGGTGCCGTCGTACTCGGGCGCACCCGCGTCTAGCAGTTAAGCCCGTCCCTCGGTGGGCACGACGCTTGCCTCCTCCCGAGGTTCTCAGAGGAGGGCACTCGCCATGGCCACGCACACTGCGCCGAATCGCTGCTATTGGGAAGCCACGGCAGGTGACGCTGACGTAGTGCACGCGCCGCTGGCCGCAAATCTGGACGTGGACACGGTCATTATCGGCGCAGGTATTGTCGGCTTGACCGCCGCTCGCCAGCTGGTGCTGGCAGGCAAGTCTGTTGCGGTATTGGAAGCATCGCAGATCGGGACGCAGGCCACGGGACGCTCTACTGCCAAAATTACTTCCCAGCACGGGCTGATCTATAGCAAGCTCATTAGCGACTATGGGGAGGATAAGGCACG
>CAZONP010000093.1:0-8754 GCA_964581155.1 uncultured Candidimonas sp.
ACTACACGGCGACGGCGCCGCAGCACTTTCAGAATTTTGTGCTGTTCACCAATTATCAGTTCTATGTGGACGAGTTCGTGCAGTGGGCAAGGGATTCCCTGGCCGGGGGGGAGGGTGGCTATACCGCGCTGGTGGAGCCGGGCAATATTGTCACGTACCCGGGGCCGGATCAGGAACGGATCGGGCTGCCCCTGCAGCGCATTCCGCAAATGCCGTCGTACCACCTGGTGCGCGATAAGCATATGGGCATCACGATGATCAATATCGGCGTGGGGCCGTCCAACGCCAAGACGATCACCGACCACGTGGCGGTGCTGCGTCCGTCGGCATGGCTGATGCTGGGTCATTGCGCCGGCCTGCGCACCACACAGCGCCTGGGCGATTACGTGCTGGCCCACGGCTATGTGCGCCAGGATCACGTGCTGGACGATGACCTGCCGCTGTGGGTGCCGGTGCCGCCGCTCGCGGAGATCCAAATCGCCCTGGAGCAGGCGGTGGCCGAAGTGGCCGGTCTGTCGGGTTGGGAGCTCAAGAAGATCATGCGTACAGGAACGGTGGCCACGATCGACAATCGTAACTGGGAATTGCGCGATCATCACGAACCGGTGCAACGCCTGTCGCAGTCGCGAGCGATTGCCCTGGACATGGAGTCGGCCACGATCGCGGCCAATGGGTTCCGCTTTAGAGTTCCCTACGGCACGTTGCTTTGTGTATCCGACAAGCCCTTGCACGGGGAATTGAAGCTGCCCGGCATGGCCAGCGACTTTTATCGCACCCAGGTCGGCCAGCATCTGCATATTGGCATACGCGCGCTGGAGCATTTGCGCGACATGCCGCGCGAGCGCCTGCATTCGCGCAAGCTGCGCAGCTTCATTGAAACCGCGTTTAAATAGAAACGCACGATAAGCGGGGAACGACGTTGAAGAAAATTTATCTTGCGGGCTACGATGTATTTCGCCCGGACGCCACGCAATATGGCACGCAACTGAAAGTGCTTTGCGCCAAATACGGCTTTGAAGGGCTATACCCGCTCGACAATGTGGCGCCGCGCCATTTATCGGGCTTCGAATTGGCCCGTTGGATTTATCGAGCCAATATTGGTTTGATTCGCCAGGCCGATTGCGTCATGGCCAATGTAAATCCGTTTCGTGGCGCCGAGCCCGACTCGGGCACGGCGTTCGAAATCGGCTATGCGGCCGCGCTGGACAAGCCCGTCTGGGTGTATACCGACCAGTCACGCTCACTGGTTGAGCAGGTGTCGGTGCATAAGACACCGGGGGGGCGCGGTTTTGTGGATGTGCAAGGCTATAGCGTGGAAGATTTCGGCCTGAACCTGAACCTGATGCTGGCGTGCAGCGCGCATGTAGTGGTGGGCTCCGCCGAAGACTGCCTGCAGCAAATCCCCGCCTAGCGGCGGGGATTGGTCTATGCGAGCGCGTGCTACGTCCGTTTACTTCTTGCGGGCAGCGATGTCTTTCTGGGCTTGGTTGACCAGGTCTTCACCGACGGTCTTTTTCCATTTGTCGAACACAGGCTGCGTCACCTTGACGAAGGCATCGTGTTGCTCAGGAGTCAGCGTGGTCACCGTGACGCCATGGCCTTCAATCTCTTTAAGCATGGATGGATCTTCCGGCGTCACACCTTTGCGGGCAATGACGATTTCCTGCTTGCCGGCTTCCACGGCGGCTTCACGCACAATCTTCTGATCGGCTTCCGACCATGATTCCCACACCTGCTTGTTGACTACGAACACAAGCGGATCGGCCACGTAATTCCATAGTGTCAGGTACTTTTGTGCGACGTTGTAGAGCTTGGCGCCGGAATAAATGGACAAGGGGTTCTCTTGTCCGTCGACGGCGCCGCTGGCCAATGCCGGCTGTGCGTCGGCCCAGCTCATTTGCGTGGGATTGGCGCCCATGGCGGTGAAGGTGTCGATGTATAGCGGCGACCCGACCACGCGCAGTTTCATACCCTTCAAGTCGCCCGGTTGCTTGATTTCGTGCTTGGAATTACTGAGTTGGCGGTAGCCGTTCTCACCCCAGGCAAGCGGCACCACGCCGGCTTTCTCGATGTCTTTGAACAGGGTCTTGCCCACTTCGCCATGGATGAGCGCGTCGATGGCCGCGTAATCGGGCATCAGGAACGGCAGCGAGAACAGGTTCAGTTGCTTGACTTGGGGTGACCAGTTAATGGTCGAGCCCACGGCCATGTCGATCAGGCCTTGGCGAATGGCCGTGAATTCACGGGTCTGGTCGCCCTGGACCAGCGAGGTGCCGGGATAAATCTTGATGTTGATGCGCCCGTCGGTGCGTTCCTTGACCAGGTTCGACCAGATTTCCGCGCCTTGTCCCCAGGGAAAGGACGTGCCAACCACAATGGATAACTTGTATTCAGACTTGTAGTCGGCGGCATGCGCGACTGATGTGGCGGTCAGGGCGGCCGCAGAGCAAGCGAGGGCGCCGAGTAGTGCACGGATTTTCATGGATGTCTCCTTTGACATGGTTTTTCTAAGTAGTGTGGACAACGGACTAATAACCAAGAGTTCGAGGCAGCCATAAGGCCAGCTCGGGAAAAACAATAACCAGTAAAAGCACGAGGAACATGGATGCCAGCAGCCATACCACCCACCGGACAGTGCTTTCGATAGGCACGCGCGCGATGCGGCACGACACCATCAGGTTGACCGCCAAAGGCGGCGTGAACTGCCCCACCGCGACCATGAGCGTGAGCAGTACGCCGAACCACACGGCGTCCCATTCGTAGGCGTTGGCAATCGGCATGAGCAATGGAACGAAGATCAGGAAGATGGAGATGCCGTCCAGGAACATCCCCAGCACCGTCAGCAATACGATTAGTAGCGCCAGGACGCCGTATTCGCCCAGGCCCGAGTTGACGATGGCGTTGGCGATGGGATCGATGACGCTAAGCGTGGACAAGGCCCAGGCGAAGATGCCGGCCAGTGTCACCACCAGCATGATGACGGCCGACAGCTCAGCCGCTTCGCGCAATATGGGGAATAGGTCGCGTACCTTGATGGTGCGATGCACGCACATGCCCACGAACAAGCCATAGAACACTGCCACCACGGCAGCTTCGGTGGGCGTGAAAAAGCCCATGCGCATGCCGCCAAGAATAATGACCGGTGCGATCAGGCCCCACGCAGCTTCAAACAGGCTGCGCCAGAACGGTGGGCGCGGCAGCGCCGACTCCAGGCCGCCCATTTTGTGGCGGCGCGCCAGCCAGACTGCGGGGATGATCAAGGCGATACCGGCAAGCATGCCAGGGACCATGCCGGCGGCGAACAGCGCCGGCACTGACGCTTCGGGCACCAATACGGAATAGATGATGAAGGCAATCGATGGCGGGATCAGGATGTCCGTCGATGCCCCTGCGGCAACGATACTGGCCGAGTAAGGGCGCGGGTAGCCGGCCCGGTTCATGGCGCCTATCATCACCGCCCCCACGGCGGCCGCGCATGCCGGCCCGGAGCCGGAGATGCCGCCCAGAAACATGGCCACGGCAATGGCCACCAGTGGAAGCATGCCGGGGCCGCGTCCCACGATGGAGATGGCGAAATTCACCAGGCGGCTTGCCACACCCGAGCGATCGAAGATGGAACCCACGAGCACGAACATGGGGATGGCCAGCAAAGGATATTTCGCCAGGCCCGCGTAGAAGCTCTGCGGCACGGCCATCAGGCCAAACCACTGCGTGTCCAGGTTGGACAACACGATGGCAATGGTGCCGCCTACGCCTAGCGCCACGCCCACCGGCACCCCGATCACCATAAGCAGCAGGAAGACGACAAACAGGGTGGCGACGATCATTGGCCGCTCCGCAGCAGCCGTTGCAATATGCCGGCTACCCGCAATGAGATGGCCGTGGAGAAGATGGGCATCCAGATGGAATACCACCAGCTCGGAATTCCTATGGCGGGCGACGTATCGCCATAGGTGTAATCGTCAAATGCCATGCGCGCCGACAAGACGGTCAGCAGGATGAAGAACAGCAGCACGATGGTATTGGAAATGACCGCCAGCCGATGTTGCCGCTCGGGCGGGCCGCCGTCGGCGACGAACTCGATGCGGATATGCTGATTGCGTACGAACGCGGTGGCGCCGGCAGTCATGGTCAGCACGATAAGCAGGAAAACCGAGATTTCCTCGGTCCACGCGAATGAACCGTCGGTGAGGTAGCGCACCACGACGTTGGCGAACGTGATGAGAGCCAGGGTGGCAAGGATGGCCACGGACATCCAGTCTTCAATGCGCAAGGGCACCTTGACGGGAGGGTCGGCGACTACCGGCAAGATAGGTTCTACAGGTTCATGCGTTTCAGACGGGGGTGTAGCCATGGTTTCCACGGGGTTGCGGTCAACGAAGTAGCCGACATGCTAACCCGGGTTTGACTTTTTGCGTGCCCGGGGTTTCCCCCGTTCAGGCAAGGCCAGCATGGTTCTGCGGCATTTTTCGGTGCCGCATATGCAGCGGTATTGCTCACGCAGTGCCTTGGTGATGCGCCCCTCCATGACCAGGCCGTAGTCGTAGAAAAGTTCGGCGCCTGCGGGAATGTCTTGCAGGGCAACGACATAGACGCGCTTGCCACTGCTGTTCTCCTGAGCTTCGCAGTTGGGCGTGCAGGAATGGTTGATCCATCGCGCATCGTTCCCACGCTGCCCGCCATCGATGACCTTGCCCGAGCTGAGCGAAAAGAAAAATGTGTGAAAGGGGTCCTGAGGATTCACGGGATGCAGTTCGTCCGCTTTTTCCGGTGTGATGCGCTTGCCGCCGTATTCGATGATGCGTGTGCCGCCCGGAATGTCGCGCGCCGCGAAGACGCCCGTGCCATGCAGGGTGGATTGCCTGACGATATGCCACAGCTTGAGTCGTTCGGTCATGTGTGCGCTAAAAGGAATAAACTGACCAAGTATCCCTATCTTATGAAAAAAATCAAACCGCCGTGACTACTCCCGCCGATCCAGCAAGCTTCAATGGCGCGCAAGCGCTCCTTCAAACGCTTATTTCCCTTGGCGTCGACACCATCTTCGGCTACCCCGGCGGGGCTGTCCTGCCTTTGTACGACGCCTTGTATTCGGAACCGCGCATCCGGCACGTGCTGGTGCGCCACGAACAAGGCGCGGTCCATGCGGCGGAAGGCTATGCACGTGCTAGCGGGAAGCCGGGTGTAGTGGTCGTCACCTCGGGTCCGGGCATGGCCAACACCACCTCGGGCCTGCTCGACGCCATGTGCGATTCCATTCCCGTGTTGTGCATCAGTGGCCAGGTGGCCACCAGCGCCATAGGCACCGATGCCTTCCAGGAATGCGACGCCATTGGAATCTCGCGCCCCGTCACCAAGTGGAATGCGCAGATACGGCGCACCGAAGACGTAGCGGCCATGGCGGCCAAAGCCTACCGCTTGACGACCTCGGGACGGCCTGGACCGGTCTTGCTGGATTTTCCCAAAGACATACAAATCGGTCTGGTGCCAGTCGTGGGGTCGCCGGCGGTCGAAAGCGACGGCGGACCCTCGCCAGTCGAAACCACCAGCCCGGCCACCGAGGCCGCCATCAAGCGCGCGGCAGCCCTTATCGCCAATGCCAAGCGGCCGGTGTTCTACGGCGGGGGCGGTTTGATCAATTCGGGCGTGGACGCCTGCGACACATTCGCCAGCCTGGTTCATGACATGGGCGCGCCCTGCACGCTGACGCTCATGGGTCTGGGGGCATTTCCCGCCGACGATCCCCTATTCCTGGGCATGCTGGGCATGCACGGCACGCTGGAAGCCAATCAGGCCATGCACCATGCCGACCTCATCGTCTGCATCGGTGCGCGCTTCGACGACCGCATCACCGGCCGGTTGTCCGACTTCTGCCCGCACGCCGGCAAAATTCACCTGGATATCGATCCCGCGTCCATCAACAAGGTCGTCCGGGCCGATGTGGCCTTGGTCGGCGACTGCTACCCGCTATTGCGCGCCTTGCGCCGCGAGTTGTCCCAAACGGAACTGGCGCAGGGGCGGCTCGACGCCTGGTGGCAACGCATAGGCGTGTGGCGCGCCAAGGAATGCCTTAATGTCAGTCCCTCGGCGCAACATATTCTTCCCCAGCACCTGATGCAACGCCTGGACCATGTCCTGACGGGCCTGGACGCCATCATTTCCACCGACGTGGGGCAACACCAAATGTGGGCGGCCCAATACATCAAGTTCAATCGCCCGAATCGGTGGCTTACCTCGGGCGGAGCGGGAACCATGGGCTACGGCTTGCCTGCCGCCATCGGCGCCCAAATCGCACACCCCGACAAACCCGTCGTCTGCGTCAGTGGCGACGCGTCCGTATTGATGAATATCCAGGAATTGGCCACGGCTACACAGCACGAAACGCCGGTCAAGGTGGTGTTGTGCAATAACGGGCACATGGGCATGGTCAGGCAGTGGCAGGAACTTATCCACGGCGGTCGTTACAGCCACAGCTACAACGCCTCGCTACCTGATTTCGTCGCCTTGGCCAAGGCATTCGGATGGGGTGCCGCCCGAGTCGAGGACCCGGCGGACCTGGACGCGGCCCTGGCCGAATGCATGGCATACGATGGACCGTTCTTTTTGGACGCGGTGGTTCTGGCCCAGGAAAACTGCTTTCCGATGATGCCCGCCGGTTACGGCCACCAGCAGGTCATGTTGTCCGAAGATACCTGGTACGTCGAAGACTAAAGAAAACCCCAATTCACGCACAGCGCCGGTTCGTGTACAACCGACTGTCATTGCTAGACTTAACTCAAAAATCCCGGGAATAAAATGCGCACAAAATTGTTATCCAAATGGATGCTTGCCGTAACGGCGGCGGGCTTGCTTGCCGCAGCGCCGGCAATCGCCCAGACCTCACTGAAAATGGCTTACGCCCTGTCCACCAGTTCCCACTACGGCGCGGGCGCCGATGCCTTCGCCAAGGCTATCGAGAACGACGGCGGCAAGTACAAATTGCAGCAGTTTCCGAATAGTGCATTGGGCGGTGAGCGTGAAGTCATCGAAGGCCTGCAGTTGGGGACGATCGATGTTGCCATTGTGTCCACCGGCGCCACGCTGAA
The DNA here is from genome assembly GCA_964581155.1 of uncultured Candidimonas sp. GTDB lineage: Bacteria > Pseudomonadota > Gammaproteobacteria > Burkholderiales > Burkholderiaceae_B > Pollutimonas. Next base: position 7,086 of record CAZONP010000093.1, read on the forward strand.
CTTCGTGCCCAAGACAGGCGTGTTCGACATTCCCTTCCTGTTCCGTGACCTCGCCCATGCGCGCAAGGTGCTCGACGGCGACATCGGCAAGCAAATGCTTACCGAGTTCCCCAAGCGCGGCATCGTCGCGCTGGCCTGGGGCGAGCAAGGCTTTCGCCAGCTCACCAACAACGTTCGCCCAGTGGCCACGCCGGAAGACGCCAAGGGCTTGAAAGTCCGTACCACCGAAAATCCCATTCACATAGCGGCATTCCGTCACTTGGGCGTGTTGGCCACTCCCATGGCTTGGCCTGAAGTCGCCACTGCCTTGCAGCAAGGTACCATCGACGGCCAGGAGAACCCCATGTCGGTGATCGTGTCGGCCAAGTTGCCGCAGCTGCAGAAATATCTGTCATTGACCGCCCACGTCTACGGTCCGGCATTGGTGCTCATGTCGCCCAACGTCTACGATGGCTTGTCCGATGCTGACAAGGCCAAGTTTGCCGCCGCCGGCGAAAGCGCGGCGCGTGCCATGCGCGACTATGTCGACGCTGTCGAAAAAAGCGGCCTGGAAGAAGTCAAGAAGCAAGGCATGCAGGTCAACACGGTGGACCACGCCGCCTTTGTGAAGGCTGTCGAACCCGTCTACCCGCAGTATTACAAACAGTTCGGCAAGGAACTGGTGGAATCCATCCGCGACACGAAGTAAGCCCCAGGCCACGGCCATAGGCATTGCTCAAAGGGCTGGCGCGCGCGCCAGCCCTTATTGCTCGCCGCCGTGTATGCCGCTTGTGGCAGCAATAAACAGGACCCCACACCGTGCACCTAATTCGCTTCCTGGATAATGGCTTGTTCCGCCTGGTATCCATCGTTACCCAACTGCTCATACTGTCCGCCGTCGCTGCGGGCTTTTATCAGGTTATTGCCCGCTTCGTGCTCGAGTCGCCTGCCGACTGGAGCGAAGCCTGGACGCGCGCCGCCCTGATCTGGACTGTCATGCTCGGAATTTCCCTGGCCTTCAGGCAGGGCGCCATGCTTAGCGTCGAAATGCTGCACAGCTTTTTGGGGCCACGCAACAAGCGCTGGCTCGAGCACCTAATACTTGTGGTGTGCGTCAGCTTTCTTGGCTTCATGGCGTGGGTTGGCGGCCAAATGGTTTGGCGCGTGCGCTTCCAGACCATGCCCAGCCTGGAAGTGTCGATTTCGTGGATCTACATTTCCATTCCCATAGGCTGCACGCTGGCTATATTGGGCGTCGTCGCTTATTGGGCGCAGGGACCGCGCCAAGCCATAGTCGACGACACGGTCATTTGAAGGGCCACGGTTCAAGTTCAAGATAACGTAAAAAAAAACCAGGTGAGCGAATGCCGCAGTTAATGGTCGTTTCGATGTTGCTGTTCTTTGTCGTGTCGGTGCCGGTGGCCGTGTCCATCGGGCTGGCCAGCATGCTTGGCGTTGCCTACGACGGCAATATGACCTGGCTGGTGGTTGCCCAGCAGATCTATGCTTCGCTGGACAAATACCCCTTGGTCGCCGTGCCTTTTTTCATTCTGGCGGGCAACCTGATGGAGGCCGGGGGAATATCCGAGCGCATGGTGGACTTCGCCAAGAGCGTGGTCGGCGGTTTCCAGGGCGGCCTGGCATGCACCTGCGTACTGACATGCATGATCTTCGCCGCCGTCGCGGGATC
>CAZONP010000094.1:0-1562 GCA_964581155.1 uncultured Candidimonas sp.
TGAAATGGCGTATAAAAAGTGCTTGAAACCGTGCTTATAAGGCCGATATGTGTGGTTGCCCGGCTGATGGCGGACATGGCCGTAAGCGGTTCCAGGAACCATCGGGGGCCGTCCGCCACATTGTCGGCCGACTGCCCGTCGGCAAAGAAAATGGCATCCAGCTTGCCGCGTTCGGCTACACGCGCCAATTCCTCGTAATAGGCAATATCGCCAAGCCGCTCGACTGAGGACTGCGGATGGCGCCACGCGGCGCGATGATGGCCGCAGGCATAGATGAATAAATTGAGATGCAGCATCAGTTCTTTACCAGGCCGCCATCGACCACCAGGTTCTGGCCCGTCACGGCGCGCGACCATGGAGACGCAAAAAACAACGCCGCATCGGCGAATTCCGCCGGTGTGGTCACGCGCCGCAGCGGCGTGCCAGCGGCGATCAGGTCGAATACTTCTTGCGGGGTTGCCGAGGACGCGTCGGTCGTGCGCAACAGGCCGCCCGACACCATATTGACGGTAATGCCGTCGGGGCCCAAGTCGTGTGACAAGGTGCGGGTCAACGACAGCAGGGCCGCCTTGGCGGCCGTGTAATCATGGTAAGGCACGACCGGATTCTGGAACAGGTTGGTGCCTATGTTGATGATGCGGCCGAACCCTTGCTGGCGTAAACCGGGGAGCACCGCCTGAGTCGTATTCAGGGCGCCGCGCACGCTGCCTTCCATTTGCCGCAGCATATGTTCCCAGGTAAGGGTATCGGCGTGGGGGCGCAAGTCGCCATTGAATGAAAACGCCGGTAGCGCGTTGTTGACGACCGTCGTGATGGCTGCGCCGAAATGCGCTTGCGCCTCGGCCACCATGGCCTGCACCGCGCCGGCATCGGTCACGTCGGCCTTGATCGCAGTGGCGCGTTGCGGTGCCGCTGCGGCCAGCGCTTCGGCGCTTTGTGCACTGTGCAGGTAGTTGACGACAACGCGCGCGCCCTGCGCGAGAAACGCCCGCACAAGATGCTCGCCCAAGCCGCGCGCACCGCCGGTGACGAGGACGACTTGTTCGCTGATGGGAAGTGAATTATTGGTAATTTTCATAGTAAGGCGCAACATAACATAGAAGCCTCCGCTTTCGAACAGCCACTGCCGTCATTGACATTCACAGCGGTTTACTCCTAAGCTTTGGCCCGTTTCCAAGGGTGGGTAAATATGCTTGCGAGCTGGTCGACAATACTTTGGCTGCTGCTGTTCTCCGGCGGTTTCGCCGTGGCCGGCATAATGTATGCACGCCACGATCGTGGCAGTCTTGAAGACTACGTCATTGCCCGCAATAGCCAAACCACCACGGCCACTGTGCTGACCCTGCTTGCAACATCGCTGGGCGCATGGATTCTGTTCGCTCCGGCGCAGGCGGCAACATGGGGCGGACTGGCCGCGGTTATCGGATATGCGCTGGGCGCAGTTTCTCCACGGCTCGTCATGATCCCGCTGGGACGCCGCATGCGCGAACTGGTCCCCCAGGGACATACCCTGACCGAGTTCGTGATACTGCGCTATGGCAAGGCCATGTATGCGTTGACGC
>CAZONP010000094.1:1662-8735 GCA_964581155.1 uncultured Candidimonas sp.
ACCCTGACCGAGTTCGTGATACTGCGCTATGGCAAGGCCATGTATGCGTTGACGCTCGTCATCATGCTGTTCTACATGTTCATTACGCTGACCGCCGAACTTACCGCCATTGCCAAGCTGGTCATGCTCCTGGCGCCGGTTCCCTTGTGGGTCACCGCCGTCATTGTCATGGGCGCTACGTTGCTCTACACCTCGTACGGCGGGCTGCGAGCCTCCATCTTCACCGACAAGATCCAAATGATCGTCATCGTCCCGCTTTTGGCATTCCTCGTGTTGCTGGGGTGGCAGGCCGCAGGAGGCATCGCGCCGACGATTGCCGGACTGGAACAGAACGCACCGCGCCTGCTCAACCTGCTGGACCCCGCCGGCATCAAGGCCGGCTTGACTTTCTTCGTGGCCATACTGCTTACCGGACTATTCCACCAGGGCAACTGGCAACGCGTCTACGCGGCCGGTAATCCCCGCAGCATGCGGCTTGGGTTTCTGATCGGCGGCCTGCTTGCCGCACCCGTCATCTTTGTAATGGGGTTGTTTGGGCTGGCCTTCGTGGGGCTTGGCCATACAGGCGACAGTTCCGTCGCTATGTTTACCGTCATCCTGCCTCACGTACCCGCATGGTTTGCCATTGCATTAATTCCGCTGGGCCTGGCATTAATCATGAGCACGGCGGATACGGCCCTCAGCGCAGTGTCCAGCCTTATTGCCGTCGACATGCGCCGGTTGCTTCCCAAGGCCAGCAACACGACGCTGATGCGGCTCTCGCGATGGCTGATCTTCCCCTTGGCCGTACCCGTCGTCGTGGCGGCGGCGCAGGGCTATAGCGTGCTGTATCTGTTTCTTCTGGCCGATCTATTGTGCTCGGCAGCCGCATTCCCCGTGTTCTATGGGCTATTCAGCCGGCGCCACGACGGCACGACCGCCGTCGTCGGCACAGTGTGCGGGATACTGGGCGGACTTCTGCTGTTTCCGGCGCCGGGCGACAAGCCCGAATACCTGCTTGAATCCTTCCTGGTGGCCGCCCTTCTTCCGGTGCTGGTGTCCGCTTTACTAATGCGCTTCAAGCGCTCGCGCCCCCCCTTCGACTACGCCCGCCTGAATGCGGCTATTCAAAATCTGGACGCACGATGAACCCCCAGGACCTTGAATTGCTCCTGACGCGCAGCATGCCCTTCGGCAAGTACAAGGGCCGACTTATCGCCGACCTGCCGGGTCATTATTTGAACTGGTTTGCGCGTGAAGGATTTCCTCCGGGTGAAATCGGCCGCTTGCTGATGCTTATGCACGAGATCGATCACAACGGACTGTCGGCCCTGCTGGATCCGCTAAGAAAGGGACGATAGCCCAAGGTAAAGCGTCAAGGCACATCCGGCGCGAAAAAACGGCTGCGCATTTCCGACAGCCCCAACATGGTCAGCAAGTTGTCCAGCCGCTCAGTCGCCTTGCGGCGCGGCAGATTCTTGTAAGTGGCAATGATCAATTCATTTTTCATTGAATGCTCCCAGCCCACCAATTCGGTGACGGTCACCTGGTAACCATGCGCCTCGAGCTGCAGCGAGCGCAACACATTCGTTGCATGGCTGCCGAACTCGCGCGTATGTATGGGATGGCGCCACATTTCGGACAATGCGCCGGCGCCTAAAGATTGCGCTTTCTTGCTGCGCAGCACGGCGGCCACTTCGGCCTGACAGCAAGGCACAACGACGATGTACTTTGCCTGTTTATGCAAGGCGAAACGAATGGCATCGTCGGTGGCGGTGTTGCAGGCATGCAGCGCAGTGACGATGTCGACACGGGCCGGCAAAAGATCCGAGGTGATGGAGTCGGCCACCGAAAGGTCAAGAAACGACATGCCGGCAAAGCCCAGGCGCTGCGCCAATTCGCGCGCGCTTTGCACCAATTCCGCACGCGTCTCGATACCGTAAAGATGCGACGCGTCTTTTAGTTGCTTGAAGAATAAATCATAAAGAATGAAGCCAAGATAGGATTTTCCTGAACCGTGATCGACCAGCGTGATGCCGTCACGGTCCTGCTTCAGATCCTTGAGCAGCGGCTCGATGAACTGAAACAAGTGGTAGACCTGCTTGAGCTTGCGCCTACTGTCCTGATTCATCTTGCCGTCGCGCGTCAAAATGTGAAGTTCCTTCAACAGCTCGATTGACTGTTCGGGGCGAATCTCGTGAGTAGTGGGCATGAAAGTACAGGCAAGGCCAGAGTATTGATATAGGAGGCAGGCGCGCAAGGCGCAGCACGTCATTTTAGCTGCCTTGCCGCGATTCCGTTGCTGGTTGCCCGGAACGCCGCTTGCTGGGCGCACCGGGGGCAGTGACTTTGTGTTTACCCGGAGGGTTCAATGGCTTGGCTAATGGGCGTGCATATTGCCGCGTTGGCGATATGGTGTGCCGGGCTTGTGTACTTGCCCGGTCTATACGCGATGGACGCCCACAAGCCACACCATGGGACCCGGCGACAGGTGCGCATCATGAGCCGTTTCGCGTTTTTGGGAATCGCCTCGCCGGCGGCCATCTTTGCCATTATCACGGGAGCGGCGCTGGTCTACGCAACCGGCGCGTCCGGCAGTTGGTTGGCCGCAAAATTGACGGTTGTCGCCGCGTTGTCGGCGTTCCACGCGTATTGCGGCCATCTGCTTGCGGCCCTGGGCCATGAAGGCTCACAGCAGAAGCGCTACCCATTCGGCTCCTGGCTGGTCCTTGTCCCTGTTGTACTGATCGCTATTGTGTTGTGGCTCGTGTTGGCCAAGCCGTCATTATTCGTGGATGCCCACTTGGTCTTCGAAGACCAGCTTCCCGCCCAGCCATCCCGCGAGGCCGACCAGCAGGACACCCAATAAGGACAGATAAATGCCAATTGGAAATATTGCTGCAGCGGCATCCGCCAAGCGGCCGTACCAATTGATAAAACCTACGGAGAGCAGCATGACTGCCATTACGAAGTGGCTCCAGGCGCTGGCCCTATGCCGTATTCCGGTGATCATCAAAAGCTCCACCGTTCCGGCTGCGCCGGCCAGGGAACCCATCAGCGTGCCGACACCCAATAGCCAAAGCGACACACGCGCCCAAAAGGGGTCTTGCAACATCACGTATGCAATGTCGCTCGCAAGGGCGCACACAAAGAGCGCAATAGGAAAGGTCACGAGCATGGGATGCAGCGGGTGCCGGCTGATCGCGACGACCGTACCCGTGCCCTGGGGCAAGGGCTGTGCAAGCTTGTCCATTCAAATTCCTTTACAAGACTGTGGAACACGACGCATTGTGCGGCAAGCGCCGTACCGCGCGTTTTTCGCCGGCCCGCTCCTGACCGTATCGATCTGGCTGAGCGGATGCGTCGATAGCAGGCTTTCCGCCTTGGATCCCGCCGGTCCGGCTGCGGATTCCATTGCCAAGAGCTGGCACTTGATGGCGTGGAGCGCCACCGCAATTCTGGTCTTCATGGTTATTCTCACCGCCTATGCCGTCCGGCGCCGGCCCAAACATCCCAACACGACATCCACGCGGATACTCCTGGCGGGCGGGGGCCTTTTTTTCCCCGGCGCCGTACTGCTGTTGCTGCTCGTGTACGGCTTTCGCGCCGGTGACGCGCAATTGCCATTAGCCGATGAGCACGGCGCCTACCGGGTGCAGGTCCACGCCCATCAGTGGTGGTGGGAAGTCATCTATCCGGATGCGCCTGGCGGCCCCTTGCACTCGGCCAACATCATTCATGCGCCGGCGGGCCGGCCCGTGCTCGTTACTGTCACCGCTGAGGATGTCATACACGCGTTCTGGATTCCCCGCCTGGGGGGAAAGATCGACGCCATTCCCGGTCGCGAGAACACCATACGGCTGCAAGCCAATGAACCTGGCGTCTATTTCGGCATATGCGCAGAGTTTTGCGGCGACGAACACGCAAACATGCCCGTGCAATTCGTTGCCTACGATGAAGCAACATTGGAGGCCACCCTTTTGCGTCTACGAAAAACCGTGCCATGACGCCGGACATGTCGCCTATCGCGAGGCACCACGCCCTGACAAAAGACTGGCGCTCTCCCTCGGGGTGGCGCGGCTGGTCGGCCGTCAATCACACGATCGTTGCACGGCGATTCATCGTCACCGCACTGGTCTTTTTTCTTATCGGCGGCGTGCTTGCCATGTTATTGCGCACGCAGTTGGCGACATCGAGCAATGCCTTCCTGGATAGCGAGGTCTATAACCAGATTTTCACCATGCACGGCACGGTGATGATGTTTCTCTTCGCGATCCCCATGCTGGAAGGCTTTTCCTTCTACCTTATTCCCAAAATGCTGGGTGCGCGCGATATGGCGTATCCCCGCCTGGGCGCCTACGCCTGGTGGTGCTACCTGTTCGGCGGAATCATACTGCTTGCTGGCATGGCGCTGGGCCTGGCGCCAAACAGCGGCTGGTTCATGTACACGCCCCTGTCGAGTGCTACGTATCAACCGGGGATCAATAGCGATATCTGGCTTATTGGCATTACGTTCGCGGAAATTTCCGCCGTTTGCGGCGCCATCGAGCTGATTGCCACCATACTCAAGTTTCGTTCGCCGGGCATGGGGCTGCACCGCTTGCCCGTATTCGCCTGGTACATGCTGATCACCGCCGGGATGATACTGACGGGATTTCCGCCGTTGATCCTGGGCAGCATTCTTCTGGAACTGGAGCGCGCATTCGGCATGCCTTTTTTCGACCCGGGGCGCGGCGGCGACCCGCTCCTATGGCAACACCTGTTCTGGCTGTTCGGCCATCCCGAGGTCTATATCATATTTTTGCCGGCCGCCGGCATGGTGTCGACGATGCTCCCCGTGTTCGCGCAGCGCCCGCTGGTAGGCTACACCTGGGTCGTGGCAGCGGTTGTCGTGATGGGATTTCTCAGCTTCGGCCTGTGGGTCCATCACATGTTCACTGTCGGCATCCCGCAGATGTCCGTGGCCTTCTTTTCGGCGGCCAGCATGCTCGTCGTCATTCCCACCGCCGTGCAATTCTTCGCCTGGATTGCCACGCTATGGGATGGCGATATCCGGTTGCGCCTGCCTATGCTGTACCTGGCCGGATTCCTGGTAGTTTTTGTCATCGGCGGGCTAACGGGCGTCATGCTTGCCCTCGTGCCATTCAACTGGCAGGCGCACGACACGCACTTTGTCGTGGCGCATTTGCATTACGTTCTCGTTGGCGGAATGATATTCCCGGTACTGGCCGCCACGTGCTACTGGCTGCCCCACTTCACCGGCCACACGACCTCCGGCCGAGCCGGCCAGCCCGCATTCTGGCTCATCTTTATTGGCTTCAATACCACCTTTCTGCCCATGCACTTGACCGGGCTGCTTGGCATGCCACGGCGTATATACACCTATCCGGACGACGTCGGCTGGGACTTGCTTAATTTGACTTCATCCATCGGTGCATTCATCCAGGCCGTAGGCTTCGCGGTGTTCCTTATTGACATCGTCTTGCATTTGAGGGCGGGCACGGTGGCGCCCCGTAATCCATGGAGGGCAGGAACATTGGAGTGGGCGATGCCCACGCCAGTGGCTTCGTACAATTTTGCCAGCCTGCCGGACATTACGGGACGCGAGCCGTTATGGGACAAACCTACGCTCGGCGCTGACATAGCCGCCGGCAAGTATTGGCTAGCGGCACCGGCCCCTGGACAACGGCAAACGCTATGCGTCGACGTGGTCAGCGGCCGCCCCGTCAGCGTGGTTCTGTTGCCCGGACCCACATGGCTTCCGCTTTATGCGGCCATCTTCACAGGCATTTTCTTTGTCTGCGTCTTGCTGAAGGTGTACGGTATTGCGCTAATCGGCGCGTTGCTGGCCATCGTGCTTTTCTTTCGCTGGGCTTGGGAAAGCGGCATGCGGGATGATCCCGCGCCGGTTAACGCCGCGCCCGGGGTCCAGCTTCCCGTCCATATCGCCGCACCGGGCGCGCCCGGGTGGTGGGGCATGGCCTGCAGCCTCGTGGCCAATGCGTCGCTTTACGGTTCCTTGCTATTCGGCTACCTGTACCTGCGCACCATGGCGCCGAACTGGCCACCTGCCGCCTGGCTGGATATACCGCCACTACTGGTCGCCCTTTTGATGCTGGCGCCGCTGTGTGCCGGCTGGGCTGCGCATTTGGGTTGCACCGCCAACGACCGCGACCGCGAAGCAGGCCGCATGGCATGGCTTTTGGTCAGCGCCGCTGCGAGCATCACGATGGTCGTCGCTTTGGTTTACACCGGACAAGGACTTCCTCCGGCAGACACCCACGCCTACGCATCGGCCAGCGCGGTGCTGTTGTGGTACGCGGGAATTCATGCAGGCGCGGGTGCTGCCATGGCCCTGCACGTCATGCTGCGCTGTCGCGCGGGCTATATATCGTCGCGACGTCGGCTGGAACCAACGGTGCTTCGACTTTGGCAGGCCTACACGGCAATTGTCGGAGTTTCAGCGGCTTCTGCGCTCATTTTTATTCCCGATCTTCTGCCATGACACAGCAACCGACGCTATGGCGCGCCATCACCGGTCCGACCGTCTGGCTGACTTGCCTGGTTGCCGTGTATACCGCGCACGCACTGGGCTGCCGGTATATCGACGTCCGGCCCGCCTGGGCCGGCCTGGCCGAACCCCCGACCATGGTCACGTTGGTTGTATTCATCGCCTGGTCGTTTTTTTTGGTGGCTGCCGTGCTGCTTGGATGGCAAAGCTGGGCGTGGCTTCGTAGACAGGCAGCTTCGCGTGCCGATCCAGTGCCGCCCCATAAATTCATGACGCGCTTCACCTTCGTGGCAGACGTCAGCGCCATTGTCGCCATTCTTGCCACCGGCCTGCCCATAGGGGCCGTGCCGGCCTGCATCTAGGGCACCTCCCGTTCGACAGGTGGAGACCAGCCTTGGGCATACCTCTTGCTGAGATGCCTGGATGTTTTTCTTGGAGGTACCCAGCAGATGACCACTTCCCACCCAAAGCAAAAGGACGAAAAGAACGATCCGCAAGCGGATGACCAAGCCCGTGAAGAGCAACGTAGCCATGGCGATCAACAGAACCGCAGCAAGAAGGACGGCCACACCTCGCAAGTCGG
>CAZONP010000095.1:0-8735 GCA_964581155.1 uncultured Candidimonas sp.
CGGGCATGTCGGCAATCTGCCCCAGCCCGGCCGCCATGGTGGCTATTGTGTTTTCAGACAAGGTCAGGCGGTCGAGCAAGGCAGGTGCAAGGTCGTTGGCGCGGGCAGCCGCCAAGTCCCGGTCATTTGCCACATGGAGCTCGGCCTGGCTGGACAGTAAATGCCGAGCCATCGCCCGCAGGGCATCGGCCTTGGCTTTGCCCGAGGCGTTGCGCATGAGGCGCGCAGCTTCGCGGGCATTCTTGCCCAGCGCGATCATGTCTGTATTAGGGGTGTCGCCGCAGGTGGTGGGCGTAAGGGAAGCGATAGTCTGTGTCATGGCAATGAGTGTAGTCGAGCAATACTGTAATTATCCGCGCTTTTTGCTGACGGCTACGCGTAAAACCAGTCGCGCCAGCTCTTCCCACGGGTCGTCCAGCCGGCCCGCCACCGTCAGCCCCTTGATGAGCCGGTCCACCTCGTGCGCATGCTGCACCGCAGCCGGCCAGGACTGCGGCGCCACCCGGTTCAGCGCCTGACGCAGCAAGTGTTCGCGGGGGCCAAAGACACGCTGGCGACGCATTTCGGCTGATAAGTCGTGTCCGGCCGACTGCGCTGCAGCCAGGCGCGCCAACACTCGCACCTCGTCACCCACCGCCCACAATACCAGTGGGAGCGCCTCGCCCTCGGCACGCAGGCCGGCCAGGATAGTCAGGGCGCGGGCGGCATTGCCGGCCAGCATGGCGTCGCGCAGGGCGAAAACATCGTAGCGGGCAACATTCAGGACGGCGCGCTCGACGTCCGCCGCGTCGATGCGGCCCTTGGGATATAACAATGCAAGTTTCTGCACTTCCTGGAAGGCCGCGAGCAGGTTGCCTTCGACTTTGTCGGCCATCCACTCCAGGGTGGTGGGCTCGAGCTGTTGCTCCTGGCGTGCCAGGCGCTGGCCGATCCATTGGGGTAGCTGCTGGCGCTCGATGTTGGCGATCTCGATCCAGCTGCCGGCTTGTGCCAGCTCCGTAGCCCACTTGGAGCTGCGCGTGGCCTTGTCCAGGCGCGGCAGGCTGATCATGACCAGAGTGTCGGCCAACCGGCCGTCATGCAGCATTGCGCATAACTTCAGCAGATGGTCGGCGCCGGATCTTCCCGGCTTGCCCGTAGGAATTGAAACGTCAATAAGCCGGCGCTCGCCGAACAGCGAAACATTCTGGGTGGCGCCGATGAGGGCCGACCAGTCGCTGCGCGCATCCATTATCAAGCTGATGCGTTCGGCATGGCCGGCCCGTACCGCGCCGGCTCGCAACCCGTCTGACGCTTCCGTGACAAGCAGGGGTTCGTCGCCCGAAATGATGTAGAGCGGGTCGAGCGCAGGCGGTATTACCTTCAGCTGTTGAGCAAGACCATTGGCATCCAGTCGGCGTCCCATGGGCGCTAGCGCATACCCGCGCCCGACTCGATGCGAGGCGAACCCCATGGCGTAACCGAGGGGCTGGGCTGGGAAGAGGGCACGGGCGCCGTGCTGGCCGGGGTTTCATCGACGGGCAATGATTCCGCATTGGCAAAGGCCTGGGTCACATCAGGTGAGGTGAGAAGACGCACAATGCGATCAACCAGCGACTGTTGCATTTCCATGAATACCGTGGTGATTTCGCCCTGTTTCGCCTGAACGATGTTTGGGTCGTACGGCACTTCGCGCGTTGAGCGGATGGTTGTGGGCGGGAGCAGCAAGTGATTCCGCGCGTCGGTCAGCTGAAAAATGAACTCGAGGTTGAGCTCGTACTCTTCGACTTGCCCTTGCGCATTGATGGAAAGCTCGTGCAACGACTGGTGATTGGACAGCTGCAAAAGCTTGACCTGCGCATCGGCCGGTTCATCCACAAAACGGGTATGAGGTGAGCTGGCAATGACGGCACGCCGCATGGACGCGCCAAATGCCGAGTTTTCCGTTATGTTGGTATAGACGGTGGTGAACGGCAGAGGCGACACGCCCTTGATTCGGAAACCGCAGGCCGTCAGCAACACGCAAAGCGCAACGCAGGCCAGCCCGCGCCAATAACGTTGCGATGGCAAGGAAAGCGGAGATAGCGGGTGCGTAGTGCTGTGCATGCCTGATTTTATCCGACAATATTGACGAGTTTAGCGGGGACCACGATAACGCGTTTGTGTGGACGTCCTTCAAGGAACTTGCCGGCAGCTTCGTGGGCGAGTGCTGTCTGTTCGATCTGCTCTTTACTGGCGCCATGGGGCACCGTAATAGCCCCCCGTAGTTTGCCATTGATTTGCAGCATGAATTCGATCTCGTCGGCGATCAGGGCGGCATCGTCCACGACGGGCCAGGGCGCGTCGAGCAGGTCGCCCATGGATGCGCCGTAGCCCAGATCGTTCCATAGCTGCCATGTAATGTGCGGAACCACGGGGTACAGCACGCGCAGCAGGATGGACACGGTTTCGGCCAAGGCACGTCCGGCTACGCCGGAGTCTGGCAGTTTTGCCGACTCCAGCGTGTTGAGCATTTTCATGCAGGTCGACACGACCGTGTTGTATTGAATGCGCTGGTAATCGTAGTCGGCTTGCTTTAGCAGGCCGTGGATTTCCCGACGCAGGGTCTTGGAGGCGTTGTCGGCCTGGGTCCAGTCCGGAGCGCCGGCCTGGACCTGAAGTACCGTGTCCTTATGGCTGTAGCAGAATGCCCAGAGGCGGCGCAGGAACCGGTGTGAACCATCGACGCCCGAGTCAGACCATTCGAGCGTTTGCTCGGGCGGACTGGCGAACATGACGAACAGACGCGCGGTGTCGGCCCCCATGGTGTCGATGAGCGATTGCGGGTCGACGCCGTTATTCTTCGATTTTGACATGGTGCCGATACCGCCATACTGCACGGGCGTGCCGTCGGACAGGCGCGTGGCGCCGGTAATGGCTCCCTTGGCATCGTAGGTGTTTTCAACTTCGTCGGGCCAAAAGTATTCGACTGCGCCCTGGTCGGTCTTGCGCGAATAGATGTGGTTCAACACCATGCCCTGGCAGAGCAGCCGGGTGAATGGCTCATCGAACTTCACCAGCCCAAGGTCGCGCATGACGCGCGTCCAGAATCGTGCGTACAACAGGTGCAGCACGGCGTGCTCGATTCCGCCGATGTACTGGTCCATAGGCATCCAGTAATCGTTGCGCTCGTCGACCATGGCTTGATCGTTGCCCGGCGAGGTGTAGCGCATGAAATACCAGGAGGAATCGACGAAGGTATCCATGGTGTCGGTTTCGCGCCGTGACGCTGTGCCGCACTTGGGACAAACGCAGGAAAGAAACCCTTCGTGTTTGGCAAGAGGGTTCCCGCTGCCGTCCGGCACCAGGTCGTCGGGCAATACGACAGGAAGGTCTTGTTCCGGTACGGGCACGGGGCCGCAGTCGGGACAGTGAATAATGGGGATCTGGGTGCCCCAATAGCGCTGGCGGGAAACGCCCCAGTCGCGCAGGCGCCAGGTTGTCTGTTTGTCGCCCAGGCCTTGAGCCGTCAGGTCGGCTGCCACGGCATCGGCCGCTTGCGCAGGCGACAAGCCGTCATACTTGCCGGAATTGACCGTATGGCCGTGTTGCTTGTCGCCGTACCAATCCTGCCATTGTTCCGTACTGTAAGTCTTGCCGTCGACGGCTATGACGTCGCGTATGACCAGACCATACTTGCGGGCGAACGCGAAGTCGCGCTCGTCGTGGGCCGGCACGCCCATGACGGCACCGTCACCGTAGGTCATCAGGACGTAATTGCCTACCCAGACCTGGACTTGGTCGCCCGTAAGCGGGTGGGTGACCGACAGCCCCGTGGGCATGCCTTCCTTGTCCCGGGTGGCCAATTCGGCTTCGGTGGTTCCGCCTTGCTTGCACGATTCGATGAATGCGGCCAATTCCGGGTTGGCTTGGGCTGCATGGGTGGCCAACGGATGCTCCGGCGCCACTGCGCAAAAGGTCACGCCCATGATGGTGTCGGCGCGTGTGGTGAACACATGCATCCGGCCGTCTTGTATCAGGTTGCCGGCGGTGTCGCGTACGGTATGCGGGAAGGCGAAACGTACACCCTCGCTTTTGCCGATCCAGTTCTCCTGCATGAGGCGCACGCGTTCGGGCCAACCCGGAAGGCCATTTTTTACCTGGTCGAGCAGTTCTTCCGTGTAGTCGGTGATGCGCAGGTAATAACCAGGAATCTCGCGCTTTTCGACGGGGGCGCCAGAGCGCCAGCCACGGCCGTCGATGACTTGTTCATTGGCCAGCACGGTCTGGTCGACCGGATCCCAGTTCACTACCTGCGTCTTGCGGTAGGCAATACCTTTTTCCAGCATTTTCAGGAAAAGCCACTGGTTCCACTTATAGTATTTGGGATCGCATGCGCACATTTCGCGCGACCAATCGACCGCCAGCCCCATCGCCTGCATTTGCTTCTTCATGTAGGCAATATTGTCGTACGTCCACTTGGCGGGCGGCACTTTGGACTTGATGGCCGCGTTTTCCGCAGGCATGCCGAATGCGTCCCATCCCATGGGCATCAGCACGTTATAGCCACGCATGCGCAGCTGCCGCGCCATCATGTCGTTGATGGTGTAGTTGCGCACATGGCCCATGTGCAGCTTGCCGCTGGGGTAGGGCAGCATTGAACACGCGTAGAACTTGGGCTTGAGCGAACCGTCGGCCGCCTTGGCGTATTCGGTGACGCGGTAGGCGTCGCGCGCCTCCCAGTTCTGGTGGGAGGCTTGTTCCACTACGGTCGGGCTATAACGTTCCTGCATGACATCCGTGCTTTATGATGGGTTGCGCAAACCGTACATTATAGATGCCCCACGTAGTGGCATTCCAAATGCAGGCAAGCAGAAAGCAAAAAACCCCGCCGAGGCAGGGTTTACAAGGCGCCACAAATATGGGCGGAGGCTTATTTAAGCTTCATTTCCTTGTAGTCGACGTGCTTGCGAGCAACGGGATCAAATTTCTTGATCAGCATTTTCTCGGGCATGTTGCGTTTGTTTTTGGTGGTCGTGTAGAAGTGACCCGTGCCGGCGGTGGATTCGAGTTTGATCTTCTCGCGTATACCTTTTGCCATGTGAAGCTCCTTAAAGGTTAGATCGCTAGAGGCGCTTAGGCGCCACGAACGCCACGGGCACGCAAGTCGGCCAGGACGGAGTCGATGCCGTTCTTGTCGATGGTACGCAGTGCGTTGGTCGAAACGCGCAGACGAACCCAGCGGTTTTCGCTTTCGACCCAGAAACGACGCGATTGCAAGTTAGGTAAAAAGCGACGCTTGGTTTTATTGTTTGCGTGCGAAACATTGTTGCCCACCATTGGGCCTTTGCCGGTAACTTGGCATACGCGTGCCATGGTAATACCCCTTGATAATTTGCTAGAGTCGGCCCCGCAGGTATGGAAAGCGGAAAAAAAGTGAAGACCGTGTATCTGTGAAGCCTGACATTCTATAATGTTCGGGCGTTTTGATCAAGTCGATCTGAACGCCATGCGTCCAAATAACCACGATAAGCATGCGCACAACGCCAGCGTTCCGGTCAGCGGCAGCGCGCAAGGCGCTTGCCACAGGCTGACAGTCAGCCCTGCGGTGGCGCCGCATAACATCTGCAGTGTACCCATAAGGGCGGAAGCCACGCCAAGCCGCTTGCCTTGTTGCGTCAGCGCCAGCGCAGCGGCATTGGGGTTGACGAACCCCTGGCTCGCCATGAAGCCGGTCAGGCAGACCATAAGCAGTGGCAGGGTAAGGGTTCCGGTCAGTGTCAGCCCCATACCCGCCAATGTCATAAGGGCAAGCGAGATCTGCGCCCTTTTCAATAGGAATTGCGGACTATGGCGGTTGAGCAGCCGGGCGCTGACCTGAGACGCAATAATCAGCGCGGCCGCATTCACGCCGAAAAGGAAGCCAAAATACTGCGGCTCGACATGAAATACTTCAATGAAAATACGTGGCGATCCCGCAATGTACGCGAACATGCCTGCCGAACCGAAGCCGCCCGCCAACGAATAGCACATGAACTGTTTGTGCCTCAACAACCCCAGGTAGTTTCGCCCGATGATGGCGAACCCCAATGGGATGACACGTTGAGGCTTCAGGCTTTCCCGCATGGTGGCCACGACCGCAATCAGGAGAACGACGCCGCAGCCCGCCATGATCCCGAAGATCCAGCGCCAGTTTGCGAATATCAGGACTTGTCCGCCAAGGATGGGCGCAAGAATGGGCGTGACGCCCATGACCAGCAGAAGCACCGATAAGGCCTTGGACGCGTCGCGGGTATCGAAGTTGTCGCGAATGACGGCACGGGGAATTACCAGCCCGGCCGCACCGCCGAACGCCTGGGCAATACGCCACCAGGTCAGGTGCTCTATATTAGTGGTGAATGCGCACCCTATGGATGCGACAATGAAGATCAACAAGCCGGCGATCAAGGGCTTCTTGCGACCGTAGCGGTCTGCGAATGGACCATAGAACAACTGGGCCATCGCCAGCCCGAACAAATAGGCGGCAAGTGTGCGTTCGACATGGCCGGGGGTCGTGCCCAACCCCTGGGCGATGGCCGGAAAGGCCGGCAGGTACATGTCGATCGCGAGCGGGCCCAGCGCCGTGAGCAGGCCCATTAAAAACAGCCAACGGGGTATGGCGACTAGAGGTTGGTATTCTGAAGGCATGTATGGCGGCTGACGGAATCGGTCTGAATCTTAGCATGGGGACCTTGGCTCATTTCCTTGGGGCGCATTCTGTGGCACTATTTTTGCTCACGCAGGTTTCGTTATGAGGAGTCGATCTTGAGTTCGGTCTTTTCTATGGTGGAAAGCAAACTGGCGTCGCTGCCGTTGCCTGTGCAACTGGTCATGCCCGACGGCCAAGTTCTGGGGGTGACTGGTGCGAATATCCGCCTGGTCATTAAAGACAACTCCGTACTGGCCAATCTTGCCGCCGGCCAGGTGGGACAACTGGGCGAAGACTACGTAGAAGGAAAGTTCGATGTCGACGGATCCATGCGCGACCTTATGCGTCTTGCGGCCGCCATTCTGCCGGGATCGCCCATCGAGGCCGCACGCATCGGGCGGCTTACCGAACTCATACGGCGGCTGGTTTCTGTTTGGCGGCATTCCGTCGAGCGCGACGCGCGCCAGGTGCAATTCCACTATGACCTGTCCGATGATTTTTATGCGCTGTGGCTCGATCCCAGGCGTGTCTATTCCTGCGCCTATTTTCGCACGCCGGATATGTCCATTGCCCAGGCCCAGGAGGCAAAGCTGGATCATATCTGCCGCAAGCTGCGCCTTACGGCCGGCGAGCGCTTTCTGGACGTGGGTGCGGGTTGGGGCGGCTTATTGCTTTGGGCCGCCGAGAACTATGGGGTAGATGCAACGGGCATCACGCTGTCCCACAACCAGCACGCCTATGTCAACCGCCTGATCGCCGATAAAGGCTTGGGCGGGCGCGTGCGTATGGAACTGCTGGATTATCGCAAGCTCGACGCCGCGCAACCGTACGACAAGATCGCTTCAGTGGGCATGTTCGAGCACGTCGGGCGGGCGCAACTGGCCGGGTATTTTTCGACCTTGCACCGGCTGGTCCGGCCGGGCGGTCTCATCCTTAACCACGGGATCACGGCCGGTGGTGTCGACAATGCCGAACTCGGCGCCGGCATGGGGGAATTTATCGAGAAGTATATTTTCCCGGGTGGCGAACTCACCCATATCAGCCATGTACTGGGGCGTCTTGCAGAAGGCGATCTGGAGGATGTGGACGTGGAAAACTTGCGACCGCATTACGCGCGCACGCTTTGGGCGTGGAGCGACGCGCTGGAAGCGCAGCTTCCCGAGGCACGTCTTACCCTACCCGGTGAACAGGGTGAGCGCGCGTTGCGCGCCTACCGCATGTACCTGGCGGGATGCGCCATGGGCTTCGAGCACGGGTGGATCGCGCTGCATCAAATTCTGGCGCAGCCGCGCACCCACGGCCGGCACGACGAACTCGATCTTCCGCCCGATCTTTCCTACCCGTGGCGGCGCAATTACATGTACATATAGCCGGGCGGGTTAGTGCGGGGTTTCAATTGCTCGCATTTTCTCGTAAACTGCTGCCAACCTAACGGTTTTAGTCAATCCTGGCGTATGGTGGGTCACCCGGCCCCATTACCTGTCAACGAGTTTAATCAACTCATCTCGCTAGTTCGGTCTGTATCGGCGGCCATCCGTCTTCCGCACACCCCCTTAGCCCTGGCGCACTCAGCAATAACGGTGTGCGTCCATGCAACTTAGGAGGCAAACAGCCATGTCTACTCATGTGAACCCTTCACATAACACGTTCCTCTCGAACATTCCTTCGCAATTCACCCGTATTGCCCTCGGCCTCAGTGTGGCCACTGTCTTGTTCGGCGCCATTGGCCTTGTCAGCACCGCAAGCGCTGCGGAAGGCCCAAAATGCGAACTTGAACGCCCGATCAAGTTCGGCGGTATGAACTGGGAATCCAATCTGGTCCTGGTCGAAGTTGAACGCTTCATCGCGGAAAACGGCTACGGCTGTAAATCCGAGGTCTTGCCGGTCGAAACACTGCCCGCACTTGCCGCGCTCGAGCGCGGCGATCTGGATATAAATTCTGAAATCTGGTTGAACAGTGTGGCCGATCCATGGGCCAAAGCTGAAGCCACCGGCAAAGTAAAGCGTATTGGCGACGTCTACATGGGCGGAGAAGCATGGTTTATTCCGCGCTATACCGCCGAGCGTCTTCCTGAACTCAAGTCCGCCG
>CAZONP010000096.1:0-7421 GCA_964581155.1 uncultured Candidimonas sp.
GGCGCCTAGCTTTCCGTCGTGTCCGCCTCCTGCTCCATGGCCCGCTCCGCCAAGCGAGCGACCTCGGCGGCAACCCCTTTACGTTCACTATACCGGTCGGTCAAATAGTCGCTGCGGTCGCGAACCAGCAAGGTGAATTTCATGAGTTCTTCCATCACGTCAACGACACGATCATAGTAAGGCGAGGGTTTCATCCGCCCGCTTTCATTGAACTCTTGGTACGCCTTCGCAACCGATGACTGGTTAGGGATGGTGACCATCCGCATCCAGCGCCCCAATATGCGTAGGGCATTGACCGCGTTGAACGATTGGGAACCTCCGCTTACCTGCATTACCGCCAAAGTACGACCTTGGGTCGGACGCACGCTTCCCGTCTCCAATGGAAGCCAATCGATTTGGCTCTTGAATACCCCAGTCAAGGTGCCATGGCGTTCGGGGCTGCACCACACCTGCCCTTCCGACCAGAGTGAAAGCGCCCGAAGCTCGGTGACTTTAGGATGCGTTGCGGGAACGCTGTCGGGCATGGGCAGGCCGTGGGGATCGAATATCTTTGTTTCGGCGCCCAGGCGCGTCAAAATGCGCGCTGCTTCTTCCGTAAGCAGCCGGCTGTACGAGCGTTCACGCAGCGAACCGTAGAGCAGAAGGATACGCGGAGGATGCGTTGCTCCACCGTGCAAGGACAACTTGCCTTGCGTAGGCGGATCCAACATGGTCTCGTCGACCATTGGCAAGGTCAAATCGTAGCCGGGGTCATCAGTCAGGGGATTCATTAGTTTCGATATTTCAAAAATTAGTGCTTAACGGGAAAAAAAGTATAGTTCGTGCGCTTACCGCCATTGCCCATGAACCCCGCTGGGAAGCATATCGCTACCTACGCCGATACCTCCTCAGAGCGGTCAGCGACTAAGTCCAACAGGCGCCGAACGCCAACGGGCTCATGTTTCAATAGTGGAACGACGGCCACCCGGGAAGCGTGACGCGTCTGTACTGCCTCGATCTCGGCCAATTCGTTCTGTGCGCGTCGTCGAAGCAAGGGCGATTGCGGTTCGCTGGCCGCCAGGCAGTTATTGATAATCCAGGCCCATGGTTCGATGCCAGCTCGCCGCAAGTCTTCTTGCAGATTCGCCGCCTCCAGTACCGGGGTGGTTTCTGCCAGCGTGACCAGCATCACCTTTGTCTTCGCCGGGTCTTGGAGCTGCATCATCGGAGTCGTGTAATGAATACCCGTCGACCCCATCTGCCTGGCAATTTCCCGGTGGTAAGCGCCGGTAGCGTCCAGGAGCAACAACGTATGGCCGGTCGGTGCCGTGTCCATCACGACAAATTTCTTCCCGGCTTCTCGGATGACTCGGGAAAATGCTTGAAATACTGCTATCTCCTCGGTGCACGGCGAACGAAGATCTTCCTCCAGCATGGCGCGGCCTTCCGAATCGAGCTTGGCGCCCTTGGTCTGCAAGACATGCTCGCGATAGCGTTCCGTCTCGGCTTGAGGATCGATTCGGCTGACGGTGAGATGCTGAAGCGACCCTTCCAGGGTATCTGTCAAGTGCGCCGCAGGGTCGGACGTCGTCAAATGCACCTCCAGGCCCCGGTGGGCCAGTGCGACCGCTACGGCTGCCGCAAGTGTCGTCTTGCCCACCCCGCCTTTCCCCATAAGCATGACCAACCCATGCCCATCGGCGGCAATGTCGTCCACCAGCGAAGCGAGGCTCAGTGCGGAAATTTCGGGCAATTCGGCGGTCGAGACAGCCAGGTCAGTGGGGGCTTCGACAAGCAGGTATCGCAATGTCTCGAGTCCCACCAGGTTGAATGGTTTGAGCGCAAGCAAATCTATCGGTAATGTCCGAAGCGGATCAGGCAGTTCTGCAAGCGTCGCCTGTTCCCGCCGGTAAATTGCGGCCGCAAGTTCGTCCGCGTCGGCTTCTGCCTTCGGCAGAACGCCGTTGATGACGAGAAACTGTTGCGTCAGTCCAATGGCTGCCAATTCTTCGTGAGTGCGAGCGACTTCCCGCAGAGTGCTCTTCTGCGCCCGCGCGACCAGAACCAGCCGGGTGCGAACCGGATCGGCGAGAGCGTCAACCGCAGCCCGGTACTTTTCGCGTTGTTTTTCCAAGCCCGAAAGAGGGCCAAGACAGGACGCGTCGCCCTTCCCGGACTCCAAAAAGTTGCTCCAGGCGCCGGGCAGTTGCAGCAGCCGAATTGTGTGTCCCGTAGGCGCGGTATCGAAGATGATGTGATCGAACGCCTCGGCAAGCGTCGCGTCTGTAAGAAGCGCCGTAAATTCGTCGAAAGCGGCGATTTCCGTCGTGCACGCACCGGAGAGCTGCTCTTCGATGCTTTTGACCACCGTTTCAGGGAGCACCTTGCGTATCGGTTCGACGATACGGTCGCGATAGGCCTGAGCCGCCGCTTCGGGATCAATCTCCAACGCCGACAAATTGGGAACCGAAGGAACCGGGGTTAATTGATTGCCGATCGTCAGGCTGAACACTTGGCCGACGTTGGAGGCCGGGTCTGTGCTGACCAGGAGCACCCGCTTGCCAGCATCCGCGAGTTGGACGGCGGTGGCGCAGGCAATTGAGGTTTTGCCAACTCCCCCTTTGCCAGTAAAAAAGAAGTGACGAGGCGCCTCATTGAGGAATTGCATTGATTTATCCTTTTCAGTCGTTAACAACACTTGCTACCCGAACAGCAAGCATCTTGGCGAGAGGAAGGCGCTTCTTGCGCGGCCTCGCGCAGACCCAGCCAGCGGATCAATTCAGTCCGGCTGGGATAACGGCCGGCCAAAGCTATTTCGTCGTCAATCAGGATGAGCGGTAGCGCTTCCGGCCCGGAACGTTCCAGAAAGGCTTTTACCGTGGTGTTGGAGGCGAAGGCCATGGGGTCGGTTGCGAGGTTGATACGCTCGATGCGGGCTCCGCGGGACTTCGCCCAGTCCACATCGGCGGCGAAGTCAACCAGCGCCTGATCCACATCAGCACCACAAACGCCTGTGGTGCAACACATGGTTGGGTCGAATACCTGAATTCCTTTCACTTAAATTCTCCATCAGTACTTCAGTTGTTATCCGCAGTTTGATAATACAACAATACAAGAAGGTTTGGAGCGATGTTTTTTGAAGCTTAGCGCACTACGGCCATGGAACCGGCTCAGGCGCAACACGCGATGACCGATATGATGCGCTGTCACAATCTTGTCATTTTGATGTTTCATAATTCATCGACGGATTGAATTCCATCTAAGCCAGCGGACACGTGTTTGTCGGCGGTGCGCGTCGCTTGCCTCTCCGGGCACTTCAGTCGGTCGAGTAGCCTAATTTCGACAATACAACTATCATTGTTATATGGAAACTAAATTCGCCGTTAAAGCTCTTGCCGCCATCGCTCACGAATCGCGCTTGGTTGCGTACCGCACGCTGGTCCAGGCCGGCCCAGCGGGACTGCCGGCCGGTCAATTGGCTGAAACCATGGGAATCGCGCCGTCTTCATTGTCCTTTCACCTAAAAGAACTCGTTAATGCCGACCTTTTAATCGCACGTCAAGACGGACGATTCATTTTCTATTCAGTTAAATACGACTCGATGACAGGTTTGTTGGCGTATTTGACTGAAAACTGTTGTGGCGGTAACCCGTGCACTTCTGTCCGGAATGACGTGTGCGCGAATACCCAGGCCCAGACGCAATAAAAATCGCCGCTGGCTCTGCAGAGCCAACAACCCAGTTAACCTAGCAGTCAAAGTACCATTATGTCGGAAAAAATCTATAACACCCTTTTCCTTTGCACCGGCAACTCAGCCCGCAGCATCCTGGCGGAAGCTCTACTCAATAATTTCGGTAGTGATCGTTTTAGGGCGTACAGTGCGGGCAGCCATCCCGGAGCCCAAGTGAATCCCCTTACGCTTGAAATACTTCAGTCGACTCGCCTGGAGGTTGATGGCCTGCGCAGCAAAAGCTGGGATGAATTCGCCCGCCTGGGCGCCCCGCAAATGGATTTTGTGATTACCCTCTGCGATAGTGCGGCCGGGGAGCAATGTCCTATCTGGCCCGGCCAACCGATTACCGCGCATTGGGGGTTTGAAGACCCATCGGCTTTCGAGGGAACAGCTGAAGAAAAGCGGGAATTCTTCGACAAGATTTTTCGTCAGATCGCCAACCGCATCAGAATTTTTACGAGCTTGCCATTGGCCACGCTGGACCGTGTGGCAATCAAGCGCGAACTCGATTCCCTGGGCACCCCTCGTTAAAAACGCCGACCCTCCTTTTTTGTAGCGCACGTATGAATATTCTTTTTCTGTGCACCGGCAATTCCTGCCGGTCTATTTTGGCCGAAGCCACATTTAATCATCTTGCTCCGGCCGGCTGGAGCGCCATGAGCGCCGGCAGCCATCCCACGGGTCAAGTGCATCCCCGGTCATTGGCTCTGCTTGCACGCGAGGGCATTTCAACTGACGGCTATTTCAGCAAGTCGTGGGAAAACCTGCCGCACACGCCTAACGTGGTCGTCACCGTCTGTGCCAGTGCAGCAGGCGAAACCTGCCCTGCATATCTGGGACCGGTCATACGTACTCACTGGGGTGTTGATGATCCCGCCCATGCAACTGGCACCAACGAACAAATCGACGCGGCTTTCAACAGCGCGTACCGGATTTTGCGTGCTCGTATTGAAGCGTTCCTGGCATTGCCCTTATCGGACTTGCAGAATGACCCGGTGCGCCTGAAGACCGAACTGGATCGCATCGGCGGCCTTCGCCCGTAAAACAACACGATCCTCACACGTTCCTGAAGTAAAGCCCTATTCTTCTACGCCCTTTTCAAGGGCGCCTTCCCGTTTGCCATAGAGAGAGAACCACGGTGCTTGCCGCGCTATTGATTTTTATTGTTACCATTGTCCTGGTCATTTGGCAGCCGCGCGGCTTGAACATTGGCTGGAGCGCCTCGATCGGAGCGGTGCTTGCGCTGGCATCCGGCGTCGTCAGCTTCAGCGACATACCGGTCGTTTGGCAGATTGTCTGGAACGCCACCGGCACATTCGTGGCGATCATCATAATCAGCCTGTTATTGGACGAGGCCGGTTTCTTCGAATGGACAGCGCTACACGTAGCCAGATGGGGCCGCGGGCGTGGCCATCGCTTATTCGCGCTGATTGTCTTACTGGGCGCCGCGGTTTCCGCATTCTTCGCCAATGATGGCGCCGCATTGATTCTGACCCCTATTGTCATGGCTATGCTGTTGGCGCTGGGATTCACCCCGGCTGCAACACTGGCCTTCGTCATGGCGGCAGGCTTCATCGCCGATACGGGTAGCCTGCCCCTGATTGTGTCGAATCTTGTCAATATCGTTTCCGCGGATTTCTTTGATATCAGTTTTGCGCGGTATGCCGCCGTCATGGTGCCGGTCAACTTTGTCTCAGTGGCCGCCACCCTGCTGGTTCTCTTGCTGTATTTCCGCCGCAGCATTCCGGCACGCTACGACGACAGTCGGCTCAAACAGCCGAAAACGGCCATTCGCGATCTGGCGACCTTTCGCGCAGGCTGGGTGGTGTTGGGGCTGCTGCTGATCAGTTTCTTCACCCTTGAGGGTTTTGGCGTGCCGGTCAGCGCAATTGCGGCTTTGGGTGCGCTGGCGCTGCTAATCGTTGCCGGACGCGGACACGTGATCAGCACCCGTAAAGTCGTGCATGAAGCACCCTGGCCTATCGTGATTTTTTCTCTAGGCATGTATTTGGTTGTTTACGGGCTGCGCAACGCTGGACTCACGGACATGATCGCCAACTTGCTGGACTATTTTGCCAGCCATGGTTTGTGGGCAGCCACCTTGGGCACCGGTGTACTCACCGCTCTGCTCTCGTCCATAATGAATAACATGCCCACCGTGCTGGTGGGTGCCCTATCCATCGAAGCCAGCCAGGCAACGGGTGCGATCAAAGAAGCCATGGTCTATGCCAATGTCATCGGCAGCGACCTTGGCCCGAAGATCACCCCCATCGGCAGCCTGGCTACACTCCTCTGGCTGCACGTACTGGCGCGCAAAGGAATGACCATTACTTGGGGCTACTACTTCCGGGTGGGTATTGTGCTGACGTTGCCGGTTCTGCTCATTACCCTTGCCGCACTTGCGCTGCGCCTGGGCGCGACCATTTAAGCCGTGCGGACGAAGAGTGGGACCATTCGCCATATACCGTCAAACCCATAAACCGGGATAGCATGGTTGCTCAATGCTGTCGCTTGTGTTCTGAGTACCTGGGGCGGGCTCGCCCGCCCCAGGTGCAAAATTAAGCTATGTGCCTGCTATAACCCCTGCATTCTTCAGCACACTTGCGGCAAGCCTGGGCACAGTGCTGGCAATGATCCATTGGGTGCTTGGCGCATTCATCAGCACATGCTTGGCAAACATCGGCGCATAGGCGACACAGCGCCTGGGCGAACTGGCTGCCCCGAGACATATAACTGGCTGCCAGGCGGCAAATCTGTGCGCAGTCCATATCCAATCTTATGCACTGGCTCATACTCTTGACATCTTGTTCCTCGAGGCACGACGCCGCGCAATGGTCGCACGCGGTGGCGCAGGCATAACAGGCGTCGATGGACGATTGAAACCTCTCGTGGGGCATAGCGTTCTCCAGGCGAGTTGAGGGATAGCTATCGCGCTGCGGAAAAGCCGGCGCGCCCTCCTCCCTCAGCAATCCGAATTCCCGCCCGAAGTGATGCCATGATTACCATCCTGGCGCACAACAAAGACTAGTGCCGCCTGAGTGGCGCCGGGCACATGCTTTGCTCGCTAACCCGAATCCCACTTCACCTGCCTGAATAGAACTACTGGAGTAGCAAGCATGTTTTCCATGGAAGCGCCCTGGTGGGAATTCATTGTGCGGGCTACTTTCGTTTATGTGGCATTGCTGATCATGGTGCGCGTGTCCGGCAAACGAACCATATCCCAGTACACCCCCTTTGACCTACTAGTGGTGTTGCTACTTAGTGAATCCGTATCCGCGTCTTTGACGGGCAACGATAAATCGGTGCCAGGCGGACTTATTTTGGCTGCGACGCTACTTGCCCTGAATATGGCCGCTGCTTTTGTCGCGTCGCGAAGCACAAAGGCAGAGCGATTCCTGGAAGGCTCGCCTGTGCTGCTCGGCCGGGACGGCCAATGGTACGAAAACGTTCTTAAAGCCCAGCGGCTTGGCCAAAGCGAACTGGAAAGTGCTCTGCGCGAGGCGGACTGCAAGCTCGAGAATATGGCCTATGCCATATTGGAGGCCAACGGCGTCATTGCCATTCTTAAAAAACCGCCTGCTGAGCCACCAAGCGGCCAGGGCTAGCGGAAAGCACCGCTTGCGATAAAAAGACAAATGTTTCAACCGACTACATTGCCTTAAAGATCGCTTTTTATTGACTACCATGGGCGAGTCATCATTCAAGGCAT
>CAZONP010000096.1:7521-8698 GCA_964581155.1 uncultured Candidimonas sp.
CCCTCTTCCGTACTGATTGAACTGGGTCAACCGCCACACGGCTACAAGTACGTGCGGGTTGCGGCTGATATCTTGATGATAGCTGTCGGGTCCGGCATGGTAATGGACGCTGTCGCGGATCTCGCAAGCATGTAAGGAGTCTGTGCAATGAGCGCCATGTTCCAGGACCGCGCGGATGCGGGTCGCCAACTGGCTGCGGCGTTGCTTGCACGGCGCGCCGTTCCAGACCCGATTGTCCTGGCGCTGCCTCGCGGCGGTGTGCCAGTCGCGTACGAGGTGGCCTGCGCGCTGCATGCCCCGCTGGATGTGTTCATCGTGCGCAAGCTTGGCGCGCCGCAAAATAAAGAGTTTGCAATGGGCGCCATAGCAAGCGGCGGTGTGATTATTGTGGACCGGGAAGCGATCCAAGCGATGGGCGTCGGCAAAGCGGCACTGGATGCCGTCATTGAAGCGGAACAGGCCGAATTATCGCGACGCGAAAAGACATACCGTGAAGGTCGTCCACCGCCCGATATTCAGGCACGCTCGGTCATTCTTGTGGACGATGGCCTGGCCACTGGCGCTACGATGCGGGCGGCCATTGCCGGCATAAATAAACATCATCCTGACCGTGTGATCGTTGCCGTTCCCGTAGCGGCGGCCGACACACTCGAGGCCATCAAAGCTGAAGTAAACGATGTCGTATGTCTGGCAACGCCATCCCCGTTTCGAGCAGTGGGACTCTGGTATGCCAGCTTCCAGCAAACCACCGACCGTCAGGTCGGCGATCTGTTGGCCAAGGCACGTGGTCTTGAATAGACCTCCTTCTTACTTCTGAACCGCTTCCAACGCAATGTCCAGGGTGACCTCGTCGCCTACACCCGGCGCATACTTGCCGGCGTTGAAGTCACTGCGCTTGATGACCGCTGTGGCATTTGCGCCTATGGCGTCTTTTTTCAGCATGGGATGCGGTATGTTCAAGAACGACGTAACGGTAAGCGTCAACGGACGCGTCACGCCCTTGATAGTCAGGTCGCCGTCGATACTGACAGGCTTGTCGCCTTCGAAAGTAACCTTGGTGGACTTGAAAGTGGCCGTGGGAAACTTTGCGGTATCCAGGAAATCGGCACCCTGAATGTGATTGTCGAATAAATCATAACCAGTATCTATTGACGACATGTCGATGCTGATGTCGACT
>CAZONP010000097.1:0-6395 GCA_964581155.1 uncultured Candidimonas sp.
GCTCCGATGCCCACCAGGGCCGGGCAGGCCGGCCCTGGTGGGCGAGCGCGGGCCGTTTCTTCTTCACCAAGCAACATGGGGCAAGAAGGCCAAGCACGCAGCCCGTCCCCACGTTGGTTCGGCACAATTCAATGCAGTCGCGGGTGGGCGGCATGGCAGTGGCTGGGCTTCGCGGCCGCAGCGAGCCGGACGCGAAAGGAGCGCGAAGGCGCGGATGAGCGAGGCGATGCGGGCGAGGCGCGCAGGGCGCCGAGCAGGCCAAGGGACCAGCCACTGCCATGCCGCCCACCCGCGACGTGTTAAAAATCACTTGCCTATCCATTCGAAAAGACCTCAATGCGCTAAAACTGCGCAGTCCCAATTGCGCAGCCACAGCCGCTATGCGGCATAATTCAGGGTGTCAACGTTGGTTTTTTGGAATTTATTATGACTTCGGTTGCGGCAACTCGTATCAAGGTGGGCATTGTCGGCGGTACAGGGTACACGGGCGTTGAATTATTGCGCTTATTGTCCCAGCATCCGCATGTAGAGCTCAAGGCAATTACCTCGCGCAAGGAAGACGGAATGCCGGTGGCCGACATGTTCCCCAACCTAAGGGGGCGCGTGGGCTTGTCGTTTCAAACGCCGGAAAAAGCCGCGCTACATGAATGCGATGTGGTGTTCTTCGCCACGCCGCACGGGGTGGCCATGAGCCAGGCCAAGACCATGCTGGCGCAGGGCGTTCGTGTTATCGACCTGGCGGCCGACTTCCGCCTGCAAGACACCCAGATCTTCGAGCAGTGGTACAAAATGCCGCACGCTTGTCCCGACTTGCTTAAAGAGTCGGTGTATGGGCTGGTGGAACTGAATAGATCAAAAATTGCTGACGCCAAAGTTATCGGCAATCCAGGCTGCTATCCCACGACGGTGCTGCTTGGACTGGCCCCGCTAATCGAAGATGGCAAGCGCCTGATCGACACCTCGCACGTTATTGCCGACTGCAAGTCAGGTGTGTCGGGCGCCGGGCGCAAGGCCGAAGTGGGCAGTTTGTTCTCCGAAGCCGGCGACAACTTCAAAGCCTATGGCGTCAAGGGGCACCGCCATCATCCGGAAATCTCCGAGCAGTTGCAACGCCTGGCCGGTTCGTCGGTGGGCCTGGTGTTCGTGCCCCACCTGGTGCCCATGATACGCGGCATGTTCTCCACCATTTACGCGCGTATTCTGCCGGAAGCCATGGGCACCGACTTCCAGGCGCTCTTCGAGCAGCGTTATGCCAACGAGGCCTTCGTCGACGTCATGCCGGCAGGCAGCTTGCCGGAAACGCGCTCCGTGCGCGGTTCGAATCAACTGCGCATCGCGGTCCATCGTCCAGATAACGGTGATCAATTGGTTATCCTGGTCACGCAAGACACTCTGGTGAAAGGCGCATCGGGCCAGGCCGTGCAGAACATGAACCTCATGTTCGGGCTGCCCGAAGCGGCGGGCCTGGAGCATGTGGCGTTGTTGCCGTAACAGCTATAAGCCTGGGGCAGGGGAACTACTTAGCCCGATACGAGTCTCTTATCCATGCGGAATAAACAGTCAACGGTCGACCCGAAAGACGTACGGCACCGGTTGATGCGCTGGCTGGTCGTCGTGGCTTTGCTGTTAGGGCTATTGGTTGGCGGCGCCGCCGGACGCTATCTGCTGCATGACCAAGCCAGTGAAGACTTCGACGCGCAGCGCCGGCAGTTCATGGAACAAGTTCAGTCTGCGCAGTCCAGTCTGGATTCGACCAGGGCCCAAGTGGCGGCGCTGGAAGGCCAGTTGATGGTCGAGGAAAGCACGCGCAAAGGGCTGGAGACCAGTCTGCAGGCGGCACAAGCAGAACTCGGCCAGGCGCGCGACCAGCTGGCTTTCTTCGACCAGTTGTTGCCGCCCGGCCCGCAGGGGTCAATCAGCATCAGGGCATTCGATATCGAGCAATTGGGTCCGGCACTGCAATATCGTGTGCTGTTAATGCGCAACAGCACGGACGACACCATGTTCAATGGCCTTATGCAATTCATGGCAAAGGGTAGTTTGTTGGGGGAAACGGTTAAGATTGCTCTTGAGCCGGCGCAACGCCCCGGAAATGGTGAACTGCTTGCCGCCAGCTCGGCGCCAACCGAACATGCCAACGGCCTTGAGGTCAGCTTCGAACAATTTCAACGCAGCGGTGGTCTTTTAAGTTTGCCCGAAGGGTTCACGCCTTATACGGTTACGCTGAATATTCTGGAAGGCAACACCGTGCGCGTATCGCGCAGCATTAACTTACCGGGCGCTGAATAAGTTTTGCTTGAATGTTATAGTAATTTTTTGTGCGACCCTTACGGTTGCCACGGAGTACCAAATGAATACCCTTACTAGTGCTGTCGATCTCCAGGCGCCACCTTCGCCGTTGATTTTCACTGACGCGGCGGCCGCCAAGGTTAAAGACCTGCTGGCTGAAGAGGGCAATCCCGAACTGAAGCTGCGTGTGTTTGTACAGGGCGGCGGCTGCTCCGGTTTCCAATATGGTTTCACGTTCGACGAAACCATGAACGACGATGACACTGCCATCGACAAGGAAGGCGTCCAGTTGCTGGTCGACCCCATGAGCTTTCAATATTTGGTGGGTGCCGAAATCGACTACAAAGACGATCTGGAAGGCTCGCAATTCGTTATCCGCAACCCCAACGCCAATTCAACCTGCGGCTGTGGCTCGTCCTTCACGCCCTAAGCGTTTTTGGCCCTTACGCGGGGTAGCGGCAGCCCAGCACATTTGGGTGGCGTGCCCCGGTCACGGCCGGCAGTCCCGCTTCATACCCCGCCACATGAGCCCACGCCAGCCAGGCGAACGCCAGAGCTTCCACTGACTGCACGGGCACGTTCGCATCCGACGTGGGGCGCACAGGGCACCCGATTTCGTCTCGCAGGTCAGCCATTAGTCCATCATTGAACGCACCACCGCCGCACACCAGGACGTCTTGCGTCTCGTGCGCATGGGTGGCTAGCGCCTGGGCGACGGTTCTTGCCGTGAGCCGCTGCAATGTGGCCTGGATGTCGGCATCGGAGATAGCGCCTTTTCCGGATGCCGCCACGTCCTGATCGCGAAACGCCGCCAGGCGGCTGCGCAGCCAATCAAGGTTGAATAGGTCACGGCCCGTGGACTTTGGGGGCGGCGCGGCCAACCAGGGCTCGCTTGCGAGCAAGAAAGACAATAAATCTTCATTGGCCTTGCCGGTGCTTGCCCAACGGCCACCGGCATCGTAGGGCAGGCCCGCCCGCGCCTGGATCCATAAATCCAACAAGACGTTGGCGGGACCCGTGTCGAACCCGCGAATGGCGCCCTTGCCGTCAAGCAAGGTCAAGTTGGCGATACCGCCCAAATTCAGAATGGCCCGCGCCTGCCCATTGGCGAAAATAGCGTGATGGAAGGCCGGCACCAGGGGAGCGCCTTGGCCGCCTGCCGCCACGTCGCGCGTGCGAAAATCGGCGATGACGGGGATGCCGGTGCGTTCGGCAAGCAGGGCGGGCGCATTGATCTGGATCGTGTAGCCGCCAGCGGGATCATGCCGTACCGTTTGACCGTGGGCACCTATGGCTGTGACCCGTTCCGGTGCAATGCCCGCCTGGGCCAATACGTTGGCCGTGGCGCTTGCGTAAAGTTCCGCCAACGCATTGCCCGCCAGTGCCGCACGGCGCAGTTCGTCGTGTCCGGGGATATTAAGGGCCATGAACTCCGCGCGCAGGGGTTGTGGCATGGATAGCGACGCGGAGGCTATCAGTACGGGGCTGCCCGTTGCTGAAAAGTTGGCCAGCACCGCATCGACCCCGTCGATGCTCGTGCCCGACATAAGGCCAATAAACAAGGACGTGGGCATAATGGAAGACGCGAACGTTGGCAGCCGCCGCGTTAGCGGCTGGCCACTTGAAGATCGGAGTCTTGCAGCGTAGTCAGCAGGTTGATGTGTTCCTGATACTGCGCCACCGTTTGCTTGAAAGCGGCGCGCTGGGAATCTTCCAGTTTGCGGGCCACGGGCAGGTCGACCGACAGTGGGTCCACCGGTGTATTGTTCACCCGGAATTCGTAATGCAAATGGGGGCCGGTGGCCCAGCCGGTGGCGCCCACGTAGCCGATCAGGTCCCCCTGATTCACGGCGGAGCCCTTTTTCAGGCCCTTGGCGAATGACCGCTGATGGGCATACAGCGTGCTATAACCGCCGTGATGCTTGATGATTATGGTATTTCCGTAGCCGTTTTGGCGTCCGATGAAGTCGACGACGCCATCGGCGGTAGCCTGAATGGGAGTGCCGCTGGAGGCGGCGTAATCGACCCCTTTGTGGCCACGCCAGCCGCCATGCACCGGGTGCTTGCGCATGCCGAACGTAGAGCTGATGCGTGAGAACTTCAATGCGGTCCGAAGGAAGGCGCCTTTCAGGCTGGCGCCACTGAAGTCGTAATAGCTTCCGCTCTTGCCGGCTTCGAACCAGACGGCCTCGTAGGCCTTGTTCTTATTGACGAATTCCAGGGCCAGGATTTTTCCGACGCCAATTTCGCGCCCTTCGTGCGAATGGGACTCGTAGATAATGCGGAAACGATCGCCCTTGCGCAGGTCCCGCATGAAGTCGATTTTGCTGCCAAGAATTTCGGTCATTTGCAGCGTGATGGCGTCCGGGATGTCGGCCGCGTCGGTGGCTCCGAACAGGGAACTTTGGATCTCGCTTTCAGCGATGCGCACCTGGGTGTCGGCCGCGCGCGCCTTTTCCGTGGCGACGAAACCGCCCTTGTCGTCTTTACTGACTTCCAGCCACTTGGATACATAGCTGCCGTTTTCGCGCGTGCCGGGGGTATGGTTGTAGCGCAGCCAAAGCATATTTCCCTGTGCATCGAGCGCCGTCTGGACGCTGCGGCCAGGGTAGAGCTTGTATATGGATCGCGCGTCCTTATTCTGGACCAGGAATTGCTGCAGCCCGGCTTCGGTGATTTGGAGCCGCTGCAGGAGCGCCGCCAACGTATCGCCGCGGCGGATTTGGGTTTCGCTGATGAATGCGGATTCTGTGTCGCGCAGAGGCTGTGGAAAAGGGCTAGGCAAGGCTAGTGTTTCCCGCGCGTGATAAACAGGCGGCACTTCGGTGGGCTGCACCACCGCCAGAGCCGCCGCACCGGCGAACAGTCCCAAGGCAAGCAGGACCAGTCCATTGCGTATAAAGTGATGCGGCTTGCGACGTGCACGGAGTGTGTCACGATACGAGGGAGTGTCAGTTACCCCTTTATTTGACATAAAAACATAGCCTGGAAATGTGCTGCTTGAATTTGACGGAGGTATTGCTTGGCAGGCGAACAACGCGATAACAAGACGACACTTGCCCCTGCAAATAGGGCGCTCGACGCTCTGATAAGATGACGCGGGTACGTGCAGTCTTTATCGGCTAATGTTGTGCAGGAACCACGCCCGCACGCTATGCTAGCGTATCAGCCCCGATTTTTCGAGCCTTTTTTTGTATTTCTTCTAATAAAGCCGTATATATGCCGTCCACCGAAGCCGCCATCACCCCGGAAGTTGAAGCAGATTTGCGCATTGTCAAGCGCGGCTGCAGCGAGCTTCTGGTTGAATCCGAGTTCATCAAGAAGCTGGCGCGCAGCCATGCCACTGGCAAACCGCTGCGCGTCAAGCTTGGGCTCGATCCTACGGCGCCCGATATCCATTTAGGCCACACAGTCGTTCTCAATAAATTGCGCCAATTGCAAGACATTGGTCACTCCGTCATTTTCCTTATTGGCGATTTCACTTCCATGATCGGGGATCCCAGTGGGCGCAACGCCACTCGCCCGCCGCTTACTGCGGAACAGATTCACGAGAACGCCAAAACCTACTACGCGCAGGCAAGCCTGGTGCTCGATCCCGCAAAAACCGAGATCCGCTACAACTCCGAATGGTGCGATCCGCTCGGCGCCCGCGGCATGATCCAGTTGGCGTCCCGGTATACGGTTGCGCGCATGATGGAACGCGAAGACTTCACACGACGCTTCAAGGGCGGTATCCCGATATCGGTGCATGAATTCCTGTATCCACTGATGCAAGGCTATGACTCCGTGGCGCTGAAGGCGGACCTGGAATTGGGCGGCACCGATCAGAAGTTCAATTTGCTCGTGGGTCGCGAGCTGCAGAAAGAGTACGGACAAGAGCCCCAGTGCATCTTGACCATGCCCTTACTCGAAGGCACCGACGGCGTCGACAAGATGTCCAAGTCCAAAGGCAACTATATTGGCATCTCGGAATCACCCGATTCCATGTTCGGCAAACTGATGTCCATCTCCGACACCTTGATGTGGAAGTACTTCGAGCTGCTGTCATTCCGGCCTATGGACGATATCGCCGCGTTGCAGAAGCAGGTACAAGAAGGGATGAATCC
>CAZONP010000097.1:6495-8396 GCA_964581155.1 uncultured Candidimonas sp.
GGCCTATGGACGATATCGCCGCGTTGCAGAAGCAGGTACAAGAAGGGATGAATCCACGTGATGCCAAAGTGGCGTTGGCCAAGGAAATCGTGGCGCGTTTCCATTCCCCCAAAGCGGCAGACGATGCATTGGCCAGTTTCCAGGCGCGCTTTCGCGATGGCGCCATTCCGGACGACATGCCGGAAGTGCAACTGGGTGCCGCTCCCATGGGTATCCTGAAAGTATTGCGCGAGGCCGCATTGGTGTCGTCGGGATCCGAGGCGCAACGCAACGTGGAGCAAGGGGGCGTGCGGGTAAACGGGGACCGCATTGAAGACAAGGCACTCCAGCTTCCAGCTGGCGTGTACGTCGTACAAGTGGGCAAGCGCAAGTTTGCGCGGGTCACACTAACAGCATAAGCACTCATACCAGGAGGGTCGTCATGAAGCTTACCAGTGAGTCGTTTTCGGATCAGGGGTTCATCCCCGAACGCAATGCCTTCGGCAAACCCGACGGACATAACCACGTGGCGTTGGCCGGAAATGCCAATCCCCATCTTGCCTGGTCGGATGCCCCCGCCGCCACACAGTCCTTCGTGGTCGTTTGCCATGACCCGGATGTCCCGAGCAAGCCCGACGATGTCAATCTGGAAGACCGCGAGGTCCCGGCGACCTTGCCCCGCGTGGACTTTTATCACTGGGCGCTGATCGACATTCCGCCCTCCGTCACCAGCATCGCCGAGGGTTCGTATTCCAACGGCATTACTCCGCGCGGCAAGGCGGGCCCTCTGGCGCTCGATGACACCCGCCAGGGTGTGAACGATTTCACCAGCTGGTTTGCCATGGACCGGGACATGAACGGCGACTATTTTGGCTACGATGGCCCGTGCCCTCCATGGAACGACTCCATCGTGCATCGATATATATTCACGGTCTATGCGCTGGACATCGCCGACCTGCCTTTTGAGGGCAAGTTCACCGGTAGCGATGTCATCAGCGCCATTCAGGGACATATCCTGGCCCAGGCTTCCATAACAGGGTTGTACACGCTGAATCCACGGCTGGCGCCGGCATAGCTTTGCGAAGTGGGTACGTGTGGGGTGGTGGCGTATTCGCGCTAGAATAGGCGAGATTGTTCACTGTTTGTTGCCAACACCATAGACCAGGATAGCCAATGTTTGACCGTTCACGTACTCTTGATCAAGTCGATCCCGACGTCTGGGCCGCCGTCCAGAAAGAAAACGTTCGCCAGGAACAGCATATAGAGCTGATCGCCTCCGAAAACTATACCAGCCCCGCTGTCATGCAGGCTCAAGGTACGCAGCTTACCAACAAGTATGCCGAAGGCTATCCCGGCAAGCGTTACTACGGCGGCTGTGAGTATGTGGATGTGGTCGAGCAACTGGCCATCGACCGCCTGAAAGAGATTTTCGGCGCGGAAGCCGCCAACGTGCAGCCCAATTCGGGTTCGCAGGCAAACCAGGGCGTCTACATGGCAGTGCTCAAGCCGGGCGACACGGTTCTGGGCATGAGCCTCGCCGAAGGCGGCCATCTCACGCACGGTTCGCCGGTCAACGCATCGGGCAAGCTTTACAACTTCCTGTCGTATGGTCTTGACGCCAACGAGGCCATTGATTACGACCAAATGGAACGCCTGGCCAAAGAACACAAGCCCAAGCTTATTGTCGGCGGCGCATCGGCCTATTCGCTGCGCATCGACTTCGAACGCATGGCACGCATTGCGCACGACAACGGCGCATTGTTCATGGTCGACATTGCACACTATGCGGGTCTGGTCGCCGGCGGCGCTTATCCGAACCCGGTGCCACACGCTGACTTCGTCACATCCACGACGCATAAATCCCTGCGCGGCCCGCGCGGCGGCGTCATCATGATGAAGGCCCATTTTGAAAAAATCATCAA
>CAZONP010000097.1:8406-8696 GCA_964581155.1 uncultured Candidimonas sp.
TAAACTCCGCCATTTTCCCCGGCATACAAGGCGGCCCATTGATGCACGTCATTGCCGCCAAAGCGGTTGCCTTCAAGGAAGCCTTGGCGCCCGACTTCAAGGATTACGCCGCGCAAGTCGTGAAGAACGCCGACGTATTGGCCCGCACACTGGTCGAGCGCGGTCTGCGTATTGTTTCGGGCCGCACCGAAAGCCATCTTATGCTGGTCGATCTGCGCGCCAAGGGCATTACCGGCAAAGATGCGGAAACGGCGCTTGGGCAGGCCCATATCACGGTCAACAAGAACTCC
>CAZONP010000098.1:0-8626 GCA_964581155.1 uncultured Candidimonas sp.
GTGACGCCCGCTATGGGGAACAGTCGGTATCAGATGGCGGATGCGAGCGAGCCAATATAATGCGGCATCCCTGACTTTACGATCATGACTCGAATCAACTGCGTCCCCGTCGAAGAACTAAGCCGGCAACACCTGGTCGCGGAATACCGGGAGCTGCCGCGCGTCTTCGCATTGGCTTATAAGGCCTCGCAACGAACGAAGTTTGATCAGCCCGCCACTTACACGCTTGGCACCGGGCATGTCACCTTCTTCTACACACGGCTGGGCTATTTAGAAAGGCGGCACGCACAATTGGTAGCGGAGATGCTGCGCCGCGGGTACAAGCCAACGTTCACCGGGTCGCTCAAGGACGCATATCCCGATATTCCTGAGACCTTTTGGGGTGATTGGGACCCCACCGATGAGGCAATGGCAATCAATAGAGCCCGTATTCTCGAACGAAGTTGACCCATCGAATCCGTGCTCTTTTCTGCCATCCATCCGACACGGGTAAAATCCGCAAGCCACAAACTTCAAAGGATCACCAGTGTTTCCATCCAGGTTGACTTCAGGATACCAATCCTTCTTAAACGGCCGGCTTTCGCGCGAACGCGAACGCTATAAGGAACTTGCCGAAACGGGGCAGCACCCCGAGATCATGGTCATCGGCTGCGGCGATTCCCGCGTTGCGCCAGAAACGATTTTCGACGCCGATCCCGGCGAAATATTCGTCATACGCAACATCGCGAATCTAGTTCCGCCCTGCGAGCCGGATACGGAAACATCGTTTCACGGCACCAGCGCCGCGATCGAGTTCGGCGTCAACGCACTGAAGGTCAAGCATATCGTGGTGCTCGGTCATGCCAATTGCGGCGGCGTTTCAGCGTTCGCCAACGATGCCGCGCCCCTTAGCAAGCGTGACTTCATCGGCAAGTGGATGTCGCAGATTGCGCCGGTTGCCGAACGTGTAGGCCCTCCAACTCCAGACAAAGAAAGCTGGATACGCCGACTGGAGTGGGCGGTCGTCGACTACAGCCTGAACAATCTGATGACTTTTCCAGCCGTGCGCGAAGCCGTTGACGAAGGGACGCTGACACTGCATGGCGCCTACTTCGGCGTTGGCACGGGCGTACTTTTTATCCGGGATTCAGTCACCGGGGAGTTCGTACCATATAGCGAGGAAAAGTAGCCCCCGCCGCACGTATTACTCGCGTTGCCCAATGGGCACAAGGCTTATTTCAAAAAAACCACACTATGCAGAATTCGGGAAACCCCTGCTTACGGCTCCTACAAAATGAGGTATAGAATCCACAAAAATGGAGTGCTTTCGGAGCTTATCCGAAAGTTTAAGCAGACAAAAATCGCGTAGCCAGGGGAAACGCACATGGACTCTTTACAGCAGTCCGCCGGACAAGGACCCATCCGTCAAGCAATTGAACGGAGCGACAAAGCGCGCAGTAGTCTTGAAATTTCTTTACCTCCACCCGCTGTATCCAAAATCCAATCAAAAGTAAAACCCACTCTGGCACAAGCAGGGCGGCATCAATTGCATGGGCATGGTGATCAAACACCATGCCCATTGCTTTTGCCCTTGCGCTGCGGCGACGGTTAACCCAAACCGCATTACACCGGCATAGCCTTCGGGCAAAAGAAAGGAGGGCCGGGCGCCTTGGGCGTTCCGCCTATAAAGTCAACAAAAGGAAGGACACAAATGGAAGACAACGCATCGCGAAATGCCTACTGGAAGGCAAATATCCGTATCATCTTGATTTCTCTGGCTATCTGGTTTATTTGCTCGTTTGGCATGGGGATTATTCTGCGTCCCATGTTGTCAGGCATCATGGTAGGCGGAGCAGATCTTGGTTTCTGGATGGCTCAGAACGGATCCATGTACATTTTCATCATTCTGATCTTCGTGTACGCATCCGTCATGAACAAGTTAGATCGCGCCCACGGCGTGGAAGAATAAGGAAGCCAAAATGGATCAATTCACGCTAAACCTTATTTTCGTCGGCGTAACATTCGCCATTTATGTAGGCATCGCCGTGTGGGCTCGCGCCGCCACGACGTCCGAGTTCTATGCGGCAGGCCAGGGGGTTCACCCCGTCCTGAACGGCATGGCCACCGGTGCCGACTGGATGTCTGCCGCTTCCTTCATTTCCATGGCCGGTATCATTGCCCTTTCGCCGGCCGGCGGTTATACGCAGTCTGCCTTTCTAATGGGATGGACGGGCGGCTACGTATTGCTGGCCTTGCTGCTCGCACCGTACCTGCGCAAATTCGGGCGCTTCACTGTCCCCGAGTTCATTGGCGACCGCTTTTACTCCAAGGGGGCAAGGCTACTTGCTGTACTTTGCCTGATCGTCATCTCCATCACCTATGTGATCGGCCAGATGCGTGGCGTAGGCGTTACCTTCTCGCGCTTTCTTGAAGTATCGACCGACGTTGGGCTCTACATTGGCGCGGCCATCGTGTTCGTGTACGCCGTGTTCGGCGGCATGAAAGGCATTACCTATACCCAGGTGGCGCAATATGTCGTGCTGATCATTGCCTATACCGTGCCGGCCATTTTCATCTCGCTGCAACTAACCGGCAACTTCATGCCTCAGCTTGGGCTCATTGGCGATTACGCGCCAACCGGTGGGCAATACACGTTGTTGGCCAAGCTGGACATGGTTGTGACTGAGTTGGGCTTTACCGCCTACACGGCGGACTCCGGCAACCGCCTGAACATGTTCCTGTTCACCATGTCGCTCATGATCGGAACGGCGGGCCTGCCACACGTCATCATCCGCTTCTTCACTGTTCCCAAAGTTGCCGACGCACGTTCGTCCGCCGGCTGGGCATTAGTGTTCATTGCGTTGCTCTATACCGTGGCTCCCGCCGTCGGATCAATGGCTCGCCTGAACCTCACCACCACCATGTGGCCGGCGTCGATCTCCAGCACCGCACTATCCGGCCCCGCCCTTTCCCGTGCCGACATAGACAGCAAACCCGAACTTTCCTGGATCCGCACTTGGGAAAACACCGGTTTGCTGGACATGGAAGACAAGAATGGCGACGGACTCATCCAGTACTATAACGACAAGGCTCCCGCCGACCATCCAATAACGAAGGCAGCGGCTGAACAAGGCTGGAAAGGAAACGAGCTCGTAAAAATCGACAACGACATCATGGTGCTTGCCAATCCGGAAATTGCGGCGTTGCCAGGCTGGGTCATTGCTTTGGTTGCGGCAGGTGCATTGGCTGCGGCGCTTTCCACGGCTGCGGGTCTGCTGCTTGCCATTTCTTCGGCCATCTCGCATGACTTGATCAAAGGTTCGATCAGGCCCGATATCACGGAAAAAGGAGAGCTGCAGGCCGCCCGCATTTCCATGACTTTCGCCATTGTGGTGGCTACCTGGCTGGGCCTCAACCCTCCCGGGTTCGCCGCGCAGGTTGTGGCGCTGGCGTTCGGTCTGGCAGCGGCAACCATCTTCCCGGCTCTTATGATGGGCATCTTCTCCAAGCGCATCAATAAAGAGGGCGCCATTGCCGGCATGTTGCTTGGGTTGGTATTCACCGCAGTCTACATTTTCATCTACAAAGGCTGGTTCTTTATACCGGGCACAAATAATCTGGCGGATATTCCGGCTAATTATTTCTTCGGTATTTCACCGTTGTCCATAGGCGCAGTCGGCGCACTGGTCAACTTCATCACCGCCTACCTCGTATCTTCGGTAACGGCCGCTCCACCAGCACATATTCAGCATCTGGTCGAGTCCATCCGCGTTCCCAAGGGCGCAGGTACCGCTGTACAGCACTAAGCAGTAGAACAAGAAGCCGGGCGGGTAATCCGCCCGGCATTTCACATCATAAGTAACATGTCTTCAAAACCTAAACACCCAAATGGACGAAAATAAAAAAGCCGTGACAGGCTCATTGCATACCGTCCACTCCAAAGAAATTCTAAAGCGCGAGGCGCTCGCGCCTGCAGCCAGGGCCCTAATAGGCCATGCGTACACCGCAAAAGATTTACTGACGCGCGCACCACTGTCGTGCACACCTGAAACACCAGCCAAGCAAGCAGCGTTAACGATGCGTGACGCCCATATCTCGTCGCTGGGGGTCATAGATCCCGAAAGCGGCAAGCTTGTGGGGCTAGTCACCATTCGAGACCTGGTCAGCCGTGTGCTGGCCGAAGGCCGCAACCCAGACACGCCAGTGCGCGACATCATGACGGCCAACCCCGTCACCCTGCCGTCTTCCGCATTAGGCGTCGATATTCTTAACTACATGCTCAGAAACAAGGTCGGCCATTTGCCGATCAGCAACGATGGCAAGTTTGACGGCATGATTACCCAGACGGACCTGATCCGGGTGAACGCCACCAACGCTGCGGCATTGGTGCACGAAATTAACGATGCGCAAGACGTACCCGCCATGGTCGCTGCTACGTCCTATATTCCGCGTCTGCTTGTCAGGCTGGTTACCGGCCACCAGAGCCACGAGGTCGTCACGCGGTTCATTACCGACATTGCCGACGCCATCACCCGCCGCTTGCTGGTATTGGCGGAACAAGAACTCGGGCCGGCACCCGTCCCCTACCTATGGCTAGCCTGTGGCAGTCAGGGTCGTCAGGAGCAAACCGGACTGTCGGATCAGGACAATTGCCTGATACTCGACAACGCAGTTGGCGCGGCCGACATGCCGTACTTCGAACGATTGGCCCGGATCGTCTCCCAAGGGCTCAATGACTGCGGCTATGTCTTTTGCCCGGGTGACATGATGGCCACAAATCCACGCTGGTGCCAACCCGAAAAGGTATGGCGCGAGTACTTTCGCAGCTGGGTGGCGAAACCGAACCCCGAGGCCCAAATGCTGGCGTCGGTCATGTTCGACCTGCGACCCATAGGCGGCACAGCCAGCCTGCACCAAACGCTCCAGATCGAAACCCTGAACGCCGCTTCGGAAAATTCCATTTTTGTGGCGCACATGATCGCCAACAGCCTGAAACACACACCCGCATTGGGCTTTATCCGGCAATTTTCCACCGTACGATCAGGGCCGTACCGCAACCATATCGATATGAAGCTCAATGGCGTCATCCCGGTAACCGACCTGGCACGCATTTACGCCCTGCAAGCGCGCCTGCCGGAAGTCAATACGCGGGCGCGCTTACTGGCGGCCGAACACGCCGGCATTATTTCGGCATCCGGAGCACATGATCTTATCGAGGCCTACGATGTGATCGCACGCCTACGACTCGAACATCAAGCCCGTCTCGTCAGGGCCGGCGCCAAGCCTAACAACTTCCTGGACCCGGCGGCGCTGTCGAATTTTCAACGTAACCATTTACGCAATGCCTTAGTGGTGATACGCACCATGCAGTCGGCACTGGGCCAGGGTAAAAGCGCTTTAACTTGATGAGCAAACAATATGTGGGTTGATTTACTTTCGATGGTGGCAACGGCGGCATTGGCCGCCTGCCTGGTTTACATAGTGGGCCGATTTTTACGTAAGTCACAACGCAAGTTGCCGCGTTGGGTACTGCCCGCTGCTATTGGCGGAACAATGATCGCGTATTCCGTCTGGAGCGAATATTCATGGTTCAACCGCATGGAATCGGCGTTGCCGCAGAATGTAGTGGTACTGGGCACCGGCCAACGTAGCGCGCCATGGGCTCCGTGGACGTACGTCGCGCCGGTCACCGTGCGCTTCGTTGCCATGAATACGCATGCAGTTTCACGATCGGAACAAAAGCCCAACCTGGTTCGCGGCCAGCTTCTGCTGGTGGAACGTTGGCAGCCCACCCGTACCGTCACCGTGGCATTTGATTGCACGTCGAACCTGCGTGCCGATCTTATCGGCACTGCGGCGCTGGCCGCCGACGGCACCCTGACGGGCACACAGTGGCATTCCGTCGCGCCCGGCGAACCTGCGTTAGTAGCTGCTTGCGGCGCATTGTGAACGCTGCGTAGGCGGTATCTGTTCAGACAGCAAATCGGTTTCAATGATTAAGCGATTCAGCCTTAGATTGCGTATTTTCCTGCTCTTCGCGGCTTTGGTCGGAGGCGGCATTGCGGCGCTCGTTGCCGGCCTTTATTATGGGTTTCATAAGCAGGGCAATTCTGGTTCCTCCGATGCCTTGATCATCGGCGGTATCGTAGCCGGCCTGGCATTCGCCGCTTTAAACACGTGGATATGGCTGCTGTTTGACGACAACATAGCAAAGCCCGTGGAACGATTGGCGGCTGCCCTTCGGACCCGGACCCACGCTTCCATCACGACCGAACTCGACCTGGCACCGGCCCGATACCTCGGCGACCTGGGACCTGCGGCCCACGAAATAATCCGCACGCTCAACGAGACCCGCCAATCGCTGGAGCGATCGACCGCCGTGGAAACGGCTGAACTGGTATACGAGAAAGCCCTGTTGGAAACCTTGCTGATCGATATTGCGGCTGGCGTTCTGATGTGCTCGGCTGCTCATCAGCTCGTGTTCTACAACGTAAGGGCGGCAACCCTTATTGGCGGCATGGATGCCGACGCCACACCGGGTCTAAACCGTTCCTTGTTCGATTATCTGCACCCTGCTCCCATACAGTCGGCCTATGCTCGGCTTCGCTCCATTGGAGCTCTGGACGCCGCATCCGACATCTTGTGCGCCACACAGGCGACCGGGACCATACTTCTGGCCCGTATGCGTCTTCTGCCCAGCCATGGGAATGAAACGACCCCTGGCTATATGCTGACATTGCACAATAACGCCACACTGAGTCTGCAAGGTTGGGAGCAGCCATTCATGTCACCCACGCATCAGGCGTTATGGACGGTTCATGCCAGCGATTTGGCAAGTGCACTGGAAGCCCAGCTCAACGCAAAGGGATTTTCGTTGCGGCATCACGCCGAGAATCTGATCCTTCGATGCAACGGTTTCCAACTGATTGCCTTGCTTGATTCGTTAATACGCCATGTCGCGGTCCAAGGCCCCGGCCTTTCCATGGAAATCATCCCGGAAGGTGCCGGCGCCCTGATCCGCCTCGAGTGGAATGGCACGTCGGTGTCGGGCGACGACGTCCGGAACCTTCTGAGTCTTGACCTCGACATCCACCCGCCGGGGACCACCGTCCAAACGGTGCTTGGCAACCATGCCACCAATCTGGAATCGTTCTCTCCGGCGCCCGGGCGTGCAGGCCTGTGCATGAACATTCCCGACGCGCGTTTGGCGCAAGTCCGAGCCCCTGCAATAGCTCACGCTCTTGTCTACGACTTCGAGTTATTATTCAAGGATCAAAACACTGAGCTGTCCGACACTCATATCGAGGATCTGACATACGTCGTTTTCGATACTGAAACAACAGGTCTTCGCCCGGACGAGGGGGATAAAGTCATTCAGATTGCGGCGGTGCGCATAGTGAACGGACGGCTGGTTCAGACCGAGGTGTTCAATACGCTGGTCAATCCTGGACGGCAGATTCCACAATCCTCAACCAATGTGCACGGCATTACGGATTACATGGTCGCCACCGCACCGAAAATGGACGTCGTGGCGCGCAAGTTCCACCAATTCGTAAAGGGCGCCGTACTGGTCGCCCATAATGCACCCTTCGACATGGCGTTTCTTCGCCAACAGGAAGAGGAGATAGGCTGTCGTTTTGACAACCCCATCCTGGACACTGTGCTCTTGTCCGCCGTGGTATTCGGTCAAAGCGAACACCATAGTCTGGACGCGCTCAG
Organism: uncultured Candidimonas sp.; assembly: GCA_964581155.1. GTDB lineage: Bacteria > Pseudomonadota > Gammaproteobacteria > Burkholderiales > Burkholderiaceae_B > Pollutimonas. The sequence continues at coordinate 7,699 of CAZONP010000098.1, forward strand.
CCATCGGCTGGGCGTTACGATCACCGAAGAAGACCGGCATACGGCCATCGGCGACGCGACCGCAACAGCCGAGGTTTTCCTGAAACTGGTCCCGGCCCTGAAAGCGCGGGGTCTCGAGACATTCGGCGACGTGCTGGCCGAGGTTCGTAAACAACGCCGCCTCCTCAAAGACCTGAACGCCTGAAAGGCACGTACTGAACGCGTACTGAACTTATCCACAGTTTCTGTGCATAAGTGCTTGGATAAGCCTGGGACTTGTCATTTATTGGTAATGAAAACACGGCTCCAAGGTTCTGTGGTCAAAGAACGCCACTTCTGTTGTCACGTGTGCGTACGCCGCGTGCGTCGCCCCCCGATATACTGATTGCGATGTGGCGCGGCAATGCATACGCGATCACATCATCGCCCCCCTTGGTGCCCAAAGAACCGTGACCGCCAGCGGCCACTACCAGATATTGCCGGCCGTCACTGCCTCGATACGTCATGGGCGTTGCCTGCCCCCCGGCGGGGAGGCGGCTTTCCCAAAGCTGCTCTCCGGTCGTCACGTCGTACCCGCGAACAAAATAATCCAGCGTGCTCGATAGAAACGCTACGCCGCCCGCAGTAACGATGGGTCCACCCAGGTTCGGTACGCCCATCTTGAACGGGAAAGGAATAGGCGAGCTATCGCGGACCGTGCCGTTCTTGTGCTTCCATACGACTTCCCCGGTTGTAAGATCAGCCCCGGAAATGTAGCCCCATGGGGGCGCCTGGCAAGGCAAACCCAGGGCCGATGTGAAGGCACTCAATTGGACGGCAAAAGGCGCACCAAAATTCTCATTCAGCGCGGGCAGGCTTTCGTCGGGGCGCTCATCGCCTTGCACGTATAACGTCGTGTCGTCTTCGCGCGGTACGAGCCTAGAGATGAATGCAAGGTAGGTGGGCGTCG
>CAZONP010000099.1:0-8561 GCA_964581155.1 uncultured Candidimonas sp.
TTGTAATCAACCACACGCTTGACAGGCACTAATACCTTCATCGAGCATCCTCCAGGGATTTAAAAAGAAAACGTTGCTGCCTTGGATTCGCGTACACCGGCCGCCGCACAAGACAATATGCGCGTACCTGCTCGCCATCCAGACATGAATTTGGTGCAAACTTTCTTATTCTACAACTTTGCGAGCGCCCGGATGTGCGCCACCGCGCTACGTCCCAGCGCCGACAAGTTATATCCTCCTTCCAGAAAGCTGATGACGCGACCCTGCGCCGTAAGTTCGGCCAACTGGACGATTTGTTCAGTGATCCAGGCGTAGTCGGATTCGACCATGCCAAGTTGCCCCATGTCGTCTTCGCGATGGGCGTCGAACCCGGCCGACACCAGTACAAGCTGAGGCTGGAATTGCTGCAGGCGGGGAATCCAGATGTCGCTGACCAAATGACGCAAGGTGGTGCCGTCGGTGTAGGCGTCAACCGGTATATTAAGCATGTTCGATGCCGGATCGTCGTTGGCCTCGTTGGGAAACAGCATGTTCTGGAAGAAACTGCACATGAGAATACGGCTGTCGCCCCCGAACATTTCTTCGGTGCCATTGCCATGGTGTACGTCGAAGTCGATGATGGCTACTCTATCCAGCTGATATTTCTCAAGAGCATAGGCGGCCGCGACAGCAATGTTATTGAAGAAACAAAAACCCATGGCGGTGTTCGGCCGCGCATGGTGCCCGGGAGGCCGCACAGCACAGAACGCGGTGCGTGCCTGGTGCGACATGACGGCATCGACCGCCGCAATGCCCGCGCCGGCGGCCGCCTTGGCGGCGGCCAGCGTATCCGAGTTCATTGATGTGTCGGGATCTATGGCGAAGTGCCCTTCCGAGGGTGCATGGTTATGCAGATACGTCAGGTACTCCTGGGTATGTACGCGCAGCACATCGGCGTCGTGCGCATAAGGCGCCTCGCGTTGCTCGAGAAAAGACATGACTCCGCTTGCAAGCAATTGGTCGTTAATGGCGTCCAATCGTTGTGGGCACTCTGGGTGCCAGTTTCCCATTTCGTGCAGGCGGCATGCAGGATGGGTAATATATAGTGTCTCCATAAGGAAGATTATGTTCAATCCCGCTCGTATATTGCAAGCTACTTCTGTTTTCCTGTTGCTCGCCGGCTGTGGCTCAACGCAAACCATTGCGCTTTCTCAAGAGCAGGCGCAAATTTCCAGCCCAAGTACAAGCGCATCCACAACCCCCACGCCTGTTGCCGTGCCCGCCCCGGCAACGACGGATTCAATAAAGGCAGGTTCGTCTGTCGTGGGCACACTGGCGTTTCTTCAGCCCAACGGCGAACTTACGCCAAACCTCCAGGCCTTTGCGGCCGAGGTATCAAATCGGCGAAATATCCCCAGGCAACATGTCGACCGTTTATTGAAGTCGGCGCAGTACGACGCCACGGCCGCCCGCCTGATGGCACCCACCGGCACACGTATACGCCGAAGCTGGGTCACCTACCGCAATCGCGTCGTGGAACCCGCACGCATAAACGCCGGCGTCAAGTTCTGGTCCGAGCACGAAGCCACCCTGGCCGCCACAGAACGCGCCTATGGCGTTCCCGCATCCGTTATCGTCGCCATCATTGGCGTCGAAACCGTTTACGGCCGCAACACCGGAAATTTCCGGGTGCTGGATGCCTTGGCCACCCTGGGCTTTCGCTACCCCGACAGCAGCCGGCCCGAGCGCAGCCAGCTCTTTCGTGACCAACTGGCCGACCTTATCCAGCTCGACCACGAGAAAAAAATCAATGCGTTTGAAGTGCAGGGATCGTTCGCCGGCGCCATGGGACTACCCCAATTCATGCCGGGCAGCTTAATGCGCTATGCCGTGGATGGCGACAAAGACGGCCGTATCGACTTGCTCCATAGTGTCGACGATGCCATTGTCTCGGTGGCCAGTTTCCTGCGGCACCATGGCTGGCAGCCCGGGTTGCCGGTGTTCGCACCGTTGATATTGCCCTCGAACCCGCAACCGCTCGTGGCGGGGGGGTTGCATCCCACTTACGATTGGCATCAGCTACGCGCGCAAGGTGCGAAAGTGCGTCCGGCCATTGGCAATCGGGCTGGCGCTGTTTCGCCACCCGTGGGCGATGCGGCGGTGGCCCCGCAAGGCTGGATGGCGCACAAGCTGGGCGTAATCGATCTGGTGGACGAGCCACGCAAGAGCGCGGAATACAGAACCGGGACGCCAAACTTCTTTGCCATTACCCAGTACAACCGCAGTTACTTCTACGCCACCTCGGTGGCCGACCTGGCACAGGCCCTTGCTGACCGGATGGGCCATGACGGCCCGAACCTGGTAAGGGCGCAGGTCAGACCCTGACCCCATCGGGGCACGGCATCAGTGGCGGCCCAGGTTAATTGAACACGCCTGTGGACAGATAGCGGTCACCACGGTCGCACACAATAAAGACGATCGTGGCGTTTTCCACGCGTTCGGCCACGCGCATGGCCGCCACCAACGCACCCGCCGAAGAAATACCGGCGAAGATTCCTTCTTCGGCTGCCAGGCGGCGTGCCATGTCTTCGGCTTGCGGCTGTGTAATGGGTTCGAATTCATCGACCAGACTGGGCTGATAAATGGCTGGCTGGTATTCTTCCGGCCATTTCCTTATGCCGGGAATTTGCGCGCCTTCGGCGGGCTGCGCCCCAATAATGTGGATAGTCGGCTTAACGGAACGCAGGTAAGTGCTTACACCCATGATGGTGCCGGTTGTGCCCATGGCACTGACAAAATGTGAAATCCGGCCATCGGTTTGCTGCCAGAGCTCTGGACCCGTGCCTTCCATATGCGCCAGTGAATTGTCTGCGTTGGCGAACTGGTCCAATACCTTGCCCTTGCCTTCGGCCTGCATTTGCGCGGCCAGATCCCGGGCGTATTCCATGCCGCCCTGACTGGCCGGCGTAAGAATAAGCTTGGCCCCATAGGCGGCCATTGCGGCGCGCCGCTCGACAGACAAGTTGTCCGGCATGATAAGTACCATGTTGTAGCCGCGTATGGCGGCAACCATGGCCAGCGCGATACCTGTGTTGCCGCTGGTGGCCTCTATAAGTGTGTCGCCCGGCTTGATATCGCCGCGTGCCTCCGCGTGGCGAATCATGGATGCTGCGGCACGATCCTTTACAGACCCGGCGGGATTATTTCCTTCAAGCTTGGCCAGAATGACATTGCCACGGGCATCGCCCAGCCCCCCCGGAATACGTTGCAGGCGGACGAGCGGCGTTGCACCAATGGTGTCTTCGATAGTGAGGTACTTTTTCATGTTCGAAATCATACACCCAACTGAGGGCCACCAGCCGGCAGCCCGCTTGCCATTGGACAGGGCTTAGGGCGCTTTCTTGAGCGCAGGCGGCCCACTGCTTTTAGTCCCCGCCGCAGAGCCCAGCGTAAGACCGGACGCCTGCAGCGCCGCTGCTTTCTTGGGGCCTATGCCTTTGACCCTGTCGGACAAGTCCTCGAACGACTCATAACTGCCCCCACGTGTGCGTTCCGCGATGATCGTCTGGGCGGTTTTAGGCCCTATGCCCCGCACCGCCTGCAATTGTTGTTGAGTGGCGCGATTGACATCTGTGGCGGCGGATAGCCGTGGCGCCGCAGCGACAGCAAGGAGCCCGGCAGCGCCAAGCGCCAGGCCGATCAGGGACCTACGATTCCTGTTGGGTGTGGCAGCGGCAGTGCGGCCATTCGGGCACGGGGACACCGTGGCGATGGGACGCGCCACGGTCGATTCAGTAAATGGATTCATGCGGCCTCCGGTAAGTGGACGGAAGCGCGACAAAGAACGACCCCAAGGCCCGCCCGGCGCTTCCTGTGGTCATGATCGCCGGATGACGGACGCTACGCTATTGAACGTGTCCGCGAAAGTCCATGGGTAGAGCTACGCTTGCATCCAGCACCAGCAGTCGCCCGCTAGAGTCGCCCGCGCCGCAGCAATGCGGCTGCGTATTCCGAGACGCCCGTCTGCACGTCGCGAAAGGGCTTGTCGTAGCCTGCGCAGCGCAATTGAGTCAAATCAGCTTGCGTATGACTTTGGTAGCGACCTTTAAGGTCGTCCGGAAAGTCGATATACCTGATCAGGCCTTTTTCAGCCAGCTCGTCCAGCGACAGGGCCGGCTCGTTGGCGTGGGCGCGCAGGGTATTGACCACGGTGGAGGCTATGTCGTTGAATGGCTGGGCCCGGCCCGTACCACAATTGAAAATGCCCGAAACCGATGGATGATCGAGAAAGAACAGGTTCACATCGACAACGTCGTCCACATGGATGAAATCACGCATTTGCCCGCCATCGGAATAACCATCCCAGCCGCCGAACAGGCGCACATGCCCGGCCGTCTTGAACTCGTTCATGTTGTGCAGCGCCACCGACGCCATCCGGCCCTTGTGCTGCTCGTTGGGACCATAGACATTAAAGTAGCGCAAGCCCACGACCGGCGCCGTCAATGTGTCCATATGGCGCCGCAGGACTTGGTCGAACAGGAATTTGGAATACCCGTAGACATTCAGTGGCGACTCGTTGTGCAAGTCTTCCGCGTAGACAGGTCCCGCGCCATAGACCGCTGCGGAGGACGCATACAGCAAAGGAACTTTCGCCGCCTGGCAATACTGGAAAAGTTCCAGCGTGACGCGATAATTGTTGTCGAGCATGTACTGGCCATTGCGCTCGGTCGTGTCGGAACAGGCGCCCTGATGCAGGACCGCCTCTATGTTGCCGAACTGCCCGCGTGCAAGCCGCTGCCTGAAGTCGTCTTTGTGAAGATAGTCCGATATCTGCAGATCGACCAGATTGATGAATTTGTCACCCTCGGTCAGGTCGTCGACGACCAGAATATCGGTATGGCCGCGGCCATTCAAGCCACGGACCAGGTTGCTGCCAATGAAACCGGCAGCGCCTGTAACGATGATCATGATAGTTCTCCCGCAGTGACGACCGACGTACCCAATTTACCGACAACGACACCACCGGCGCGATTGGCCCAAAGCATGGCGTTGAACCAATCCAGACCCGCAGCGCGTGTCACCGCCAAGGTGGCGAGGACCGTATCGCCTGCGCCGGAAACATCGAAGACTTCGTGGGCATACGCGTCTGTATGTTGCCGTCCAAGCTCGGTGAAGAGTGTCATGCCCTGTTCGGAACGCGTCACCAGCAAGGCTTCAAGCTTGAGCCGTACGCGCAATGCTTGCGCGCGTTCCTCCAGTTCGTCTTCGGTCTGCCAGCGCCCCACCGCATCCTGCATTTCAGCACGATTTGGAGTGATCATGGTGGCACCTTGATAGCGTTGATACAAATGACCCTTGGGGTCCACCAGTACAGGCACGCCGGCATCCCGGGCAATTTGAATCAAGGTTTCCACTTGCGAAAGCGCGCCCTTGGCATAATCTGACAATACCAGGATGTCATGCTGCGCAATGAGGCGGCGCGCCTGCACCTGCATCTGCGCCAGGCCATGGGCACCGGGCGTCTCTTCAAAATCAACACGCAACATCTGTTGCTGGCGTCCCAGCACCCGCATTTTTAGCGTTGTGGGCACGGCGGGATCGGCACAAAGGTGGGACGCAATACCGGCATCGCGCACCAAGCGGGTAACTTGTTCGCCTGCTTCGTCATCGCCCACGATGCCCAGCAAACTTGCCTGACCGCCCAGCGCCACGATATTGCGGGCAACGTTTGCCGCGCCGCCAAGACGATCCTCGCGCCGGGCAATGCGCACAACCGGCACAGGGGCTTCAGGTGATATGCGCTCGACCTCGCCGAACCAATACCGATCAAGCATGATGTCGCCGGCAACAAGGGCTCTTACGCGGCCCACTGCTTCAGATGGGAACTGCATCATTTAATTTCTTCCAGACGACGAGGTTCATACGTTTCCCAGGAATTGCAGCCCGGACATTGCCAATAAAAGTTTCGTGCCTCGAATCCGCAGACGCGGCATGAGTAACGGTCAAGTCGCTGGGTATGCTTGTGGATGAGTGATCGCAACAGGGTCAAGTCGGCGCTGGCGCGCATATCGACGGAAGGCGCCGCCACCGCCCGCGAACCATCCTGCCTGGACGATGCGAGGGCGGCATCCTGACGGGTGTTATAGGCATGAGCGCCCTCGGGAGTGGCCAGTTCCGCTTCAAGCAAGCGGTCCAAACCCAACAGGGACGGATGCTCGCGCAGCGATTCACGCGCGAACGCCCATGCGGGTTGGTAGCCTTCCTGCGCGCGCAACTCGCGAAACACCACGTTGAACGTATCAAGCGAGGGGTAGCGCATGTAATGGGCACGAATCAACTTCAGCCCCTCTACCTGCTGTCCCATCCGATGGTAGCAATCAAGGATATCGGCCGCCACGAGGCTGGCGTATTCGGGCGCGATGCTCAGCACCGACACCAGATAATTGCGTTCGCGTTCCGGGTTGCCGCTTAGCCTTGCCAAATGCGCGCGCAACATGGCAATGCGCGCTTCCGAGGCTTGCCCGTGGACTTCTCCGCGCAACGCATTGGCCGCATGATCGGCAGCGTCGAGCGCCTGATCGGCCGCCGAGACATCGGGCGGCTTGACGGACATGGCAGCCACGGCGCGCTCGCACTGATAGTGCACCAGTTGAGGCACCGGTTCATCGACCATCGCGCGCAAACGTTTGACCGCTTCAATGGCGCGCGGCCAGTCATGCTCCGACTCGTAAATGCGGATCAGCGCACGAATGGCCGAAACCGCGAAACGGGTATCAAGCACCAATTCAAAAGCCTGCTCGGCGCGGTCGAGCATGCCGGCCTTGAGGAAATCCTGGGCAATCTCGTGCTGCGCGCTTTCGCGGTCTACTTGGGGAAGGTCGGCACGCGCGAGCAGGCTTTGGTGAACCCGTATTGCCCGCTCCATTTCCCCGCGGCGGCGAAACAGACTGCCCAAGGCAAAGTGCAGTTCAGTCGTTTCAGGATCGAGCTTGGCGACTTCGACAAAAGCATCAATCGCGCGGTCGGGCTCTTCGTTAAGGAGGAAATTGAGCCCCTTGAAATAGGAGTTCGGCAAGTTGCGCGTTTCGGAAAGCATCTGGCGTATGTCGACGCGTGCGGCTATCCAGCCCAACGCAAACAACAATGGCAGAAAAATCAGCCACCACGGTTCAAAATCCACTCGGTAACCTCGGTAGTGTTTACAGGGGCGCCAACGGGGCAACCGTTTCGGGGGCCAGGGCGTCGCCTGGTCTGGCGGGATGCTTCAATTGCTCTTCAAGACGAGCCACGTCGCGCCTGAGCTTGCCGGCCTCGCGGCGCCGGCGCATGACAGACGGCGCGGCAATAAGCAGCCCGAAAATGGCACCCAACACAAATACCGTCAGCATGACGACAATAAGCGGGACCCCGGTGATGACGTGGTCGGCGAAAAAGTTGATGTCGACGGGACCTGTATTCTTGAGGGCGAACATGAGTACGACCACGAATACGATCAGTCGCAGTATCCAGACCAGATAGCGCATAGCGTAGGGCTCCAATAAACCGGGAATGGCACAATTGTAAGGTGAATCGCCGGCAATACCTGGAGGAATACAAAAGAAAATCGGGCCATCACGATGGATGGCCCGAAATTGTTGAACATTGCCTCTACGCTTGGGGGCACCACCGTCTATTTGCGGTACCGCGCAGGCATGATGGACGCCAAACGGCCAGAGCCGTTGGAATCAGCCATGCATGATATGCGTATTGAACTGCCCTGCTGTGTACGATGACTCGCCGGCTTCCGCCTTGACTTCCTGGTCGTAGGCGGAATCGACGCGTTCGCGCAGTTCCTTGCCGGCTTTGAAGTGCGGCACCTGTTTACCAGGCACCATCACTTTTTCGCCGGACTTGGGATTACGGCCGACACGCGGCGAACGATCCGACAACGAAAAGCTGCCGAAGCCACGGATCTCGATGCGCTGACCGCCGGCCAGGGCCTGGGTCATTGCATCGAGCACTGTCTTTACTGCGTAATCCGTGTCGCGTATTGCCAGCTGCGGGTAGCGACTAGCGAGAATCGCTATCAGTTCTGACTTTGTCACTGTACTTAGCTGTCGTCGCGCTGTTGATCAAGCTTGGCCTTTAGCAAGGCTCCAAGGTTGGTCGTGCCCGACGAAGCGCTGGCATCCGACATACGCTGGATGGAATCTGCAGTCTCGGCACTGTCGCGAGCCTTGATCGACAATTGGATCGAACGCGTCTTGCGGTCGATATTGATGATCATGGCGTCGACTTTCTCGTCGACCTTCAGTGCGGTGGTTGCATCTTCGACGCGGCCCGTCGAGATTTCCGATGCGCGCAAGTAGCCTTCGACGTCGAGCGACAGGGTGATGACAGCGCCCTTGGCTTCGACCGACTTCACCACGCCTGGTACAACGGCGCCCTTGTCGTAAGTTGCGACGAAGTTGTTGAACGGATCGCCTTCAAGCTGCTTGATGCCCAACGAGATGCGTTCCTTGTCGGTGTCGATACCCAGAACCACGGCGTCGATTTCGTCGCCCTTCTTGAAATTGCGCACGGCTTCTTCACCGGTTTCCGTC